>JAPYLE010000092.1 GCA_027293795.1 Rickettsia endosymbiont of Ixodes persulcatus | reverse complement strand
TTATATGATTAATAGGCATATTGGTACACATGAGCCAGACATGATTTTGCACATACGGGTCGCATAAGCTTTAGCTTCATATGCGACTTCTAGTCGCTATAAAACAAACTTTCATCTGAAAGATGAAAGTGGTTGATTTACATAATTAAACTATATTGTTTATTTTCGTTATTTTGCTTAAATTTTTTATAGATTGCAAGCAAAATTTCTTTTTGTAGTGCGATATTTTTACTATAAGATAAGGTTATTAATTAAAATGAGATATGAATTTTATGTACCCTCTTGTTAGACTTAGAAGAAATAGAAAAGCATTTTGGCTTAGAGAGTTAATAGCTGAAAGCAATTTATCAATCAATGATTTAGTGCTACCTTTATTTGTCGTTGATGGGCATAATGAAAGACAAGAAATTAAGACTATGCCCGGTATATATCGTTTATCAATCGATCAAATAGTAGAGACGGCTAAAAGAGCAGCAGAGCTTGGTATTAATGCTATTGCATTATTTCCTAGTATTGATCAAAGTCTAAAAAGTGAAAATGCTGACGAGGCTTATAATTTAGATAATTTGATATGTAGAACTATTAGAAGCATCAAAAACGCTAATATTGATATCGGTATAATATGCGATATAGCACTTGATCCTTATACCACACATGGTCATGACGGTATTGTGCATCACGGGGAAGTTGATAATGATAAATCAGTAAGAGCCTTGTGTAATCAAGCACTAGTGCTTGCAAAAGCAGGGGTAGATATTGTTGCACCTTCCGATATGATGGATGGAAGAATCGGAGCTATAAGGGAATATCTTGACAAAGAGGGTTTTATAAATGTCGGGATTCTTGCTTATGCCGCTAAATATGCTTCAAGCTTTTACGGTCCGTTTCGCGATGCAGTTAGGAGTAACAAAAAGAATTATTTAGATAAATCAAGCTATCAAATGGATGTGCGTAATATTAAGGAAGCAATACTTGAAATTGAACACGATATAGCTGAAGGAGCTGATATGGTAATGGTTAAACCAGGTATGCCGTTTTTAGATGTTATTCGTGAAGCAGCAAATAATTTTAATGCTAAAATTTTTGCATATCAAGTTGGCGGAGAATATGCAATGTTAAAATTTGCAGCCAAAGCAGGGGCAATTGACTGGGAGAGAACCATAATTGAATCATTAACTAGTTTTAAACGAGCAGGAGCAACTGCTATATTTACCTACGCAGCTCTTGAAGTAGCTGAAATATTAAAGAACAATAAAATTAAGTAGAAAAACGGCCTCTGCCCTTGATATAAAATAAATAATATGTTTTATAATTATATCAATTTTATGTAAATCATTATAAAGAGGCGAGGATGACGCAAAATAAGAAATCAGTATTTAAAAGGTTGGAATTTTTTAAAGCCTAAAGGAGGTGGAGCTAATGAGGCAGGAGAGCATGGTGGAGTATATCAAAGCTCAGACGGTAAAATTACGGCGATGATAAAAAAAGAGGCTTCAAGCTCAAAAAATATAGCCGAGTTTTTAGGATCTCAAATTTTTGAAGCTATAAGTCCTGGAAACGGGGCAAAGGTTAATTTAATTGCTCCTGATAATTTTAATAAATCTAAAGCCGTTGATTTGCAAATATATGTCAAATCTGAATTTTTTGAGAATTATAGTAACAATATGTATGTGGACATGGATAAACATATGTCTGCTAAAACTAAACCGAGTTTTTGGTTTAGAAAAGATGGTGGTAGACCACTTTTTATGGGGGC
>JAPYLE010000091.1 GCA_027293795.1 Rickettsia endosymbiont of Ixodes persulcatus | reverse complement strand
ATTACCTAGTATAATACTTAATTCTTTAGCTGTTTTATCATGATTATTGATGATTAATTCTTCAAATTCTTTGAGATTTATTCTTGCATTATAACCCCTTGCTGGACCCATAAGGTTTTGCTTTTATATCTCCTGTTTCCCATTTAAGAGTTTTCCATCTATATATAGTGTTAAGACCTATATTGAATATTTTACATGCTTTAACAATTGAGAGCACATCATCTAGAGCTTTGAATAGTTTCATTCTTAAATCGTAACTGTAACTGCTTGCCATAACTTATTTATTATTATTTGTAACATATATATTAGCGTAGTATGTACCTATTTACTATGGTCTAGCTATATCTCTTGAAAGTAATCCCAATGCCTTATTACACGAAGCAGCTGAACATGGTAAAAAAGATTTAGTAGTAAAGATATTAGGAGCAAATCGGGACGCTATAGATCCTATAAATCCGTATGGTTTATCGTTATTACATTCGGCAATTGCAGGGATTAATAGTAAAGAAGTTATTGAAATTAAAGGAAAAACCTACTTTAGTAACGATAAAAGATGCTTCAGGTCTTACTCCCCCACGTTAGTAAAGAAATAATAGAAATATTACAAAATTGTGAACAAGATGTTATAGACCGGCTTACTATGATCCATGGTGCGGTTGGGAAAAAGATTTTGAAGAATATATAGGAAGTAAAATAGTAGTTGTACAAACTAATCCTAAAATAAATAATGATGAGTTTTAAAAAGCTTAAACTAAAACCGTTAATGGACTTGGAGCGATATCTTCCTTGTAAATTTAACATGGAGTATTAGATTTGCAAGGAAGATGTAGAGAGTTCTTTAATAAAAAACGATAAGTACGTAGAACTTAACGATGAAGTATAGCTAGACCATAGTAAATAGGTACATACTACGCTAATATATATGTTATAAATAATAATAAATAAGTTATGGCAAGCAGTTACAGTTACGATTTAAGAATGAAACTATTCAAAGCTCTAGATGATGTGCTCTCAATTG
>JAPYLE010000090.1 GCA_027293795.1 Rickettsia endosymbiont of Ixodes persulcatus | reverse complement strand
ATAATAACGTACGAATCGGTCAAGGGCGTGAAAACGTCAAACAATATTTAAAAGAACATCCACAAATTTCCAACGAAATTGAGAAAATAATACGTGAAAGATCATCAAAAATTACTAATACAAATCTTGATCAAACGGAGGAAGAAAATGATTGATTTAACAGGTAAAACTTCCTTAATTACAGGAGCTTCAGGGGGTATAGGCGGAGCTATAGCGAGGTTACTGCACAAACTCGGAAGCCATGTAATTATTAGTGGTAGTAATGAGGAAAAATTAAAATCCCTTGGAAATGTTTTAAAAGATAATTATACGATAGAAATATGCAACCTTGCAAATAAGGAAGAATGCAGCAATTTAATATCTAAAGCATCAAAGCTAGATATTTTAGTATGTAATGCCGGTATTGCTAGCGATACGCTAGCAATTAGAATGAAAGATGAAGATTTTGACAAAGTTATTGATATTAATTTAAAAGCAAATTTTATTTTAAATCGTGAAGCAATAAAAACAATGGTGCAAAACAGGTATGGACGCATTATTAACATATCTTCAATAGTAGGGGTTTCAGGCAACCCTGGGCAGGCTAATTATTGTGCTTCTAAAGCAGGTTTAATCGGTATGACCAAATCGCTCTCTTATGAAGTTGCAACCAGAGGTATTACGGTTAATGCAGTAGCTCCAGGATTTATTAAGTCTGATATGACTGATAAACTGAACGAAAAACAAAGAGAAATGATAGTGCAGAAAATTCCGCTAGGGACTTACGGTATGCCAGAAGACGTGGCAAACGTCGTCGCATTTTTAGCAAGCGATCAAGCATCATATATTACCGGTCAAACTATACATGTAAACGGCGGTATGTTAATGGTATAAAAATTAATAAGATTATTTTGTGCTAGCATAAAATAATTTTTTGTGTTAGAAGTTCTTTTAAAGATAAAATGCTATGAATATTTTAAACAAATATTCATACAGTTAAAATAAAGCCTAATAGCTGAATAACCGCTATTATACAGCATATAAACTTAAATGATTTATGGAGTTCAAAATTATGAGTACAACGGATAAGATAGAACAGAAAGTTATTGAAATGGTTGCTGAAAAGCTAAATAAAGATAAATCGATAATAACTACGGATTCGAGATTCATAGAAGATTTGAAAGCCGACAGCCTTGATACCGTAGAGTTAATGATGGCAATAGAAGTTGAATACGGTATTGATATCCCTGATGATGAAGCAACTAAAATTAAAACTGTATCTGATGTTATAAAATATATCAAGGAACGCCAAGCTTAATCTGCATAAATTAAATCCCTAATAGATAATTAAAAATGTCGAATCAAAGAGTAAATAAAAGAGTAGTTATTACCGGACTTGGACTTGTTACTCCTGTTGGGCTTAATGTTAACTCATCTTGGAAAAATATTGTAAATGGGGTAAGCGGTATAAAAACTATTACGGAATTTGACACTTCTGAACTTGCGTGTAAAATTGCCGGATTTATAGATAACTCTGAGAAAGATGGATTTAAACTTGAAAATTTCACGCAGGCTGATGACGTTAATAGACTAAGTAAAATGGATAAATTTATCCATTACGGAGTAGCGGCCGCAACCGAAGCAGTTAAAGATAGCGGCTGGTTACCCGAAGATGAAAAATCTCGTGATAGAACCGGCTTGATATTAGGTTCAGGAATCGGCGGACTGAAAATGATTGAAGATACCTCTATCAAACTTTATCAAGAAAATAACGGCAAAGTTAGTCCATTCTTTATTCCGGCTTCATTAATTAATCTTTTATCGGGTCTTGTTTCTATAAAATACGGTTTTAGTGGCCCGAACCAAGCAGCAGTAACAGCTTGCTCTACAGGGGCACATGCTATAGGCGATGCTATGCGTATGATAAAGCACGGCTATGCAGACGTTATGGTCGCAGGCGGTGCAGAAGCTCCCGTTACACCTGTCGGAGTTGCAGGTTTCGTCGCAGCTAGAGCTCTTTGTACCAAATATAACGATAATCCTAAAAAAGCATCAAGGCCTTGGGATAAAGACCGCAACGGCTTTGTTATGGGTGAAGGATCAGGCATTGTAGTTTTAGAGGAATATGAGCATGCCGTAAATCGGGGGGTTAAAATTTACGGTGAAGTTATAGGATACGGTTCGACAGGTGATGCATATCATATGACAGCCCCACATCCTGAAGGTAGAGGGGCTTATAGAGCAATGAGAGACGCAATGCTAGATGCAGCTATCACTCCCGATATGATTGATTATATTAATGCACACGGTACTTCTACTAATCTTGGTGATGCAATTGAATTAAACGCTGTTCAAAAATTATTTTTAGAAGCTAATCCAAAAATTTTAATGTCTTCTACTAAATCATCAATAGGACATTTGCTTGGTGCAGCAGGCAGCGTTGAGTTTATCTTTTCAGCTCTTGCAATTAGAGATCAGATTGCACCGCCAACCTTAAACTTAGAAAACCCTATGGATGAGGTTAAGATAGATTTAGTAACATTAAAAGCTAGAGAAACTAAAATAGACTATGTACTGTCTAATTCTTTCGGCTTTGGCGGTACTAATGCTAGTTTAGTGATTAAGAAGATTTAGTCTAAATCATTGTCATACCGTGGCCCCTCCACAGTATCCATAAAAACAATTTATAATGTGCATTTTTTAATATTTTTACTGGATCCCGCGATCAAGTCGCAGGATGACAATATCTTTCATGACCCCAATTTATTACATTAAAAACGGTAATTTAAGTTTTGCGGATAAAGTAATTTTATCTGATTTGGAGCTTTATTTGTACAAAGGCGATAAGATTTGTCTTATAGGTCATAACGGCTGCGGCAAATCAAGCTTAATGAAAATAATATCAAGTGATTATGAACTGATAATGGCGAGCTATTTCAAGATCCTTTAGTTATAACCGGTTATTTAAGACAAGATATTTCTATAAAAACTAATCTAAATGTTTATGATTTTGTCTTACAACAAATAGATAGTACAAAAGAAATAGATAAATACCAAATCGATATAATCCTAGAAAAATTACAAATCAGCAGAGCGGATAACTTATCCACCTATTCAGGCGGTAAAATTATATATGGCGGTAATTTAGATATTTCATATTTTGCAACATAGAGAAAAACTAAACCTTAATCATACATTACAACAAACTTTATGTCCTACAGGCGGTGATCAAGTATTTTTACCAAACGGTAAAACCATGCATTTTGCCGGTTATTTAAAACAATTCATGTTTAATCCTAAACTACTTAATGCAAAAACCGCTATTTTACAGGGCGGTGAAGCTAATAGGTTATTACTGGCAAAAATTTTAATAAATCCAGGTAATTTACTCATATTAGATGAACCGACCAATGACCTAGATATGGATAGTCTAGAAATTTTACTAGATATACTTGCAGATTATTCAGGCACTTTAATAGTAGTTAGCCATGATCGTGATGTCCCAGATAGGTTAGTTACTAAAACTTTAGTTTTCGCTCTAAAATTCATGACCTAACAGGAGGTTATGAAGATTATAAGCAGTATTTTACTACGTCTTCTATAGCTAAAAAAGCTTCAAAACCACTACCATCAACTTCTCAAAAAGACCCTCCTAATAAAAAATTATCTTACAAATATCAGCGTTTGCTTGAAACATTGCCAAATGATATTGAAAAACTAGAAATATCAATCAAAAACTTAGAAAAAGAACTTGAAAATGTTAATTTATATTTAGATAATTCTCAAAAATATAATTACATTACTAGCCAATTAATTAATGATAAAAAGAAACTAGACGAGTTATTAAATCAGTGGCTAGAAATACAAAATTAATTTTTGTTAAAATTTTCTTGACTTAATTATTAACTTTTGTTAACGTTTTTTTAGTGTTAATATTAAAGGTGATTGGCATGTATGTCTGATATAACAGCTACATTAAAATATAAATTTAAGAATTTAAAAGAGCATCTTAAAAATTCTTATTCTCGCTCTCAAATAGAAACAATTCTAGGAGAATTAAGTAGTTTGCAAAGCGAGGCAGCTTCATATGGCTTGAATTTTGACATATCCAATCTAAAAGAGAATGCCGAAACTAAGATCAAAAATTTTGAAGTAGAACAAAATATTGATAAAGCTCAAACTCAAGAAGAAGAATTTCTAAAATCACAAAGAGCAATAAAACTTGCCGAAGAAGAAAAAGAAATCGCACAAAGAATTGCTGCACTTAATAATTTTCATAATGAATTTATAAAAAATATTACTAAAGATACTAAAAGAATTAAAGAAAGTAATAAACGTTTAGATAAGATAATAAATAAACTGGAAAAAGAAAACATTATTGATCATGAAGAGTTAAATCGTGAAATATTACCTCATGAAGAAATATTTAAACTAAATCAAGAACATAAAGTATTACATGAAAACCATAAAAAAATAACTGAAGAATATAAACAAGCACATACAGAATTAAATGAATTAAATTCAGCAATAACAAATTTAACACAACAATTGCAAGAAAAAGGCTTAGAACCGGAAAAAGTTAAAGAATTAAAAGGAGAATTAGAATTTCACCAAGAAATGCTAAAAATACATAAGCCATATGTAGAACAGATTGAAAATAGTAAAAAAATATCAGATCAAGAAATTATTAAACGTGAAAAAGAACAAAAAATAAATAAAGATAAAATAAAGAAATTAGGAAGTGATATTAAAGAGCGTCATAAAAAAGAACCAGAAAAATATTTAGAAGCATATGAAAAATATGTAGCTCTAAAAAATCAGCATAAAGCAATTGAGACAGACGGCGTTGTAAAGGATACAGAACATCATGATAAAGTAATAAATAAAATTAATGCGGATAAAACTAAATCTTTGGCTAATAAAATAAGAGGGCAAACTCAAGTAAAAGATACTAATATTGGGAGTTTATCTCCTTCTCGTACTCCCAATAATCCTACATATAATAAAACGAGAGGAATTTAACTAAATAATAATATTATTATGTCTAAATTTAAAAATTTAACTCTGGAACAAAGAAAAGCAGCTTTAGAAGCTGCAAAAGTGCAAATTGAGCAAAAACAGCAACAACATAACAAAATATTGAAAGAAGCTATACAAGCAAGTAGTCAAATCCACCAATATAATCAAGATTTAGGTAATTGTGTGGATAATGCTTATAAGATGCAAGATACCAAACTTGCAGGTAAAGGTTCTAAAAGCATGTGTGAAATACTATAATGTTCTAAGAACTACGACTATATAGTCGTAGTTCTCGTATCATTTTAAATTAGGTTCTCTGTACAAAATTTAAACTAATTTGCAGCTAAAAAGAAATGATACTCCTCGCAGCAGAGCTGCGAGGTATCTAAAAAAGTTTTAGTTGCTTCTGATGAAAAGCTTTATATGATGGTCGATCCGCCCCTTGATTCTTTACATAGTTGCGTAATTTTTTCCCATCTCCATGTTTTCCAACCGTACTCATAAAATATCCATTAGTCCAAAATTCGGTACCCCATAATTTATTTTTTAAGTCAGGAAATTTCTC
>JAPYLE010000089.1 GCA_027293795.1 Rickettsia endosymbiont of Ixodes persulcatus | reverse complement strand
AATTCTAAAATCTACACTAGTTATGTGGACATAAGTGATGCATTACAAAATTATAATAAGAATTTACGTGAATTTCTGATAAGGAAAATGCAGGAACATAAACTGAATCCTTATTTGCTTGCCCGTAATCTTGGGTTTAACAAAACAATTGTAGCACGTTTTATGGATAAAGATAAGACAGATAGGACTCTTACCACTCCTGTAGTGATAGCAATATCACAATATTTTAATACTCCTATTGATATTATTATTGGTAGAGCTATAAATTGTAAAGATAATGTTGTATAATTATAACATATTATGTTGTACCGTAACGTACAGTATCATTTGATTGGGTAATCATGAAAACAATAGTTATAACAAGTGATAAGGGTGGTGTAGGAAAATCGACAATAGCTGCACTCATTATTGAATGGTTGAATTTCAAAGGCATTAAAGTGAATTTGATTGATGCTGATCCAATACAGTCAACACGTACTTGGGTAAATAACTGTAAATCCGATGGAAGAGCTGTTGTATGTTCTGATGCACACTACTTGATTATAGATACAGCAGGTACATCTGGTGCTGGATTATCTTGGATACAAAAATGCGACATCATTATTGCACCATTCCAATCTCATTATGCTGATGTAAAAACTATTTTAGATTGGTTTTATTCAATTAACATTAAACTCCAGCAAAAAGTAATGTTTGTACCAAATAGATATCAAAAAACAAATGAGCATAAGGAAGGAGTAACCCATGTTCAAAAAGCTGTTCAGTCGGAGAATGCTGGTATCTTACTTCCTCATCTCTCAAATAGACCAGCAATATATGGGACTATTTTGAATGGGTCATCATTTAATTTTTTTACACAATATCAGACCCATAATGTTATAAATGAAGTTAAAAATTTAATGGATAGTATTGTTACACTTTCTAAAGGGTAAAATGAGAGAAATACATAAAGTAACGCACCACTTTATAGATGATAAAGTAGTTCATAATGATATCCCTACACATTATGAAAAAATAACTTTAAGATTAAATGTATTGGTTTTGAATATATTGTGTAAAAAAATTAAATGATGACCCATTCAAAATAGTCCCATATATTGCTGGTCTATTTGAGAGATGAGGAAGTAAGATACCAGCATTCTCCGACTGAACAGCTTTTTGAACATGGGTTACTCCTTCCTTA
>JAPYLE010000088.1 GCA_027293795.1 Rickettsia endosymbiont of Ixodes persulcatus | reverse complement strand
CCAGTATTAGTATAGGTAGAGATAGGAAAAACTTCTTTATTAGTAACTTTCTGCAACTTATTTATTTTTTCCTGTATTTCCTCATCGGTAAGAACATCACATTTATTAAGACATATGATTTCGATTTTGTTTTTTAGATACTGTACTACCTTGCTAATGCTTTGATAGGGTTGCACCGATACATAGATATGTACATGATTTGAAGCTACCTTCCCTCTTAATATGTCTACTCCATTATCCTTACATATCTCCTGGGTTAAGTCTTTGACTCTTCTACCAATATCGCCAACAATATATTATATCGATATTTGGTAACCCATACTATATAAGTACAGTCGTAAACTGTGTGGCTTGTCTTCTTGTAATACTGCATCTCCACATCCTATATGTTAAAACCCTGCACTGCAAGTGCGGGGTTTCTCTCCCAAATTTGGAACAATAAAAAATCGATCTAACAAACCATATAGTCGCTCGCAATGACGATTAGCAAACTTTAAATCAAAGTAACACGTTGCTCTTCTGCTTCTAGATATTTCTCTAGTTCTTCCTTAGTATATTTCTTTTCTTTAAGCTTTATTTCGTTATTAAATATATATTGTACAGCTTTATCTTCTAAAGCAGAGCCTTTAAGTTCCTCAATTGCTCTAGGATTATTTTTATAAAAATCAAAAATCATATTTTCCTGCCCGGGAAAATTACGTGCTTGTTGCATAATAACTTTTCTTAAATCATCAGGCTCTAATTGCAAATTTTTAGATTTTGCATATTCAGCAAGTAATAAACCTATTCGCACACGGCGTAATGCTAATTTGTGATAATATTCTGTTATTTCTTTAGAGGATTTATCTTTCAATAATGATTCATCTTGTTCATTTTTATCGGTCTCTGACTTTAAAATATTTTTTTCTTGCTCTAATAAAGATTCCGGTACATCAAAATCTAACAATTTTTCTAACTTATCAAATAAGTTCATTTTCATTATAGTATTAATAGCTTCTTCCGACTCATTTTCTATTTGTTTAGCAAAATATATACGCAATTCTTCAAGGCTATTACTTTGGAATTTTTTAGCAAATTCGTCATCAATAAGGGTAGGTTCTGCAGTATGTACTGCTTTAATTTGTACTACAAAACGAGCATCCTTACCTGCTAAATCTTTAGCATGGTAATTTCCAGGAAAAGTAACATTAACATCTACTTCACTACCTGTTTTAGAACCTATTAATTGTTTCTCAAAACCGGGAATAAGTGCATTACTACCTATTACTACCTTAAAATCATTTAATTTACCGCCTTCAAAAGTTTCATCCTTAATATACCCAATTGCA
>JAPYLE010000087.1 GCA_027293795.1 Rickettsia endosymbiont of Ixodes persulcatus | reverse complement strand
GCTCTACGATATCTTGCAGGCGTTACTAAATGATAAATAAGTACTGTAACATTATGGCTCTTATGTATGTACCTACTCTCTTCCATCCATACATCATATCACGAAGCAAAGCTTCGGGGAATTAAACCCTAAGAGATTAAATCATAAACTTTTAATGCACTATCAGCAGTTTCAAAATTTTTCATACGGTTTTTACTTTATATTACTAAAATCAATACCAAGCTCATCAGCCAAAATAACCATTAATTCAAGCCCTGCTCTATTTCTCCATTTTTCTTGTTCATAAAAAAAGTGATAAGGACCACTAACTGGCGACGACAACCAAATTTCTTTGGCTGCACTTTGTTTATTTATTACATATATACCTTTATCAGTATCAAGATTTAATATATCGCCTTGTAAATCTACGTCTATACTCGCTGCCTTATCTTGCTCTTCTATTTTTACTGCTATATATGCAATTGTTATTTCGGCTATTTTACTAAATTCGGCGTTATTCATAATCAGTATATATCTATTTGTCAGGATCAATTTCCGGCTCAGGTACTTTAATCAAACTTTTTCTATAACTTTCAACAAATCTATTATGATCATTAAGGTTGTTGGAAAAATTATGCCCTCCTTTACCGTCAACTACAAAGAATAAGGCACCTGTTTTAGCAGGTTTTACTACTGCTTCTAAAGATTTTAACGAAGGACACGAAATCGGACCCGGCGGTAAACCTTTAATATAGTAAGTATTATACGGCAGTGTTTGCAATAAATCTTTTTTTGTTAAAGCTCTTGCTGATTTAAATTTTCCCTCAGTCAAAGCATATATAGTAGTCGGATCAGCTTGTAGCTTCATATTTTTCTTTAAACGATTAATGAATACTGCTGCTATAATAGGCTTTTCTGCATTTGAGCCGGCTTCTTTTTCCACTATAGAAGCTAGAGTTAATACCTCAAGTCTAGTTTTTAATGGAGAATCCGTTGGGAGATTTTGCATTGCCTTATCTAAATTAGCAGACATTAAATTTCTCATTTGGTTGATTATTTGCTCTTTTTGATCTCCATAAGAAAAAAAATACGTTGAAGGCATTAAAAAACCTTCCGGTATTATACCTTTTATTTCTCCGAGTAATCGACTTTCTTCATTAATTTTCTTTATAACCTCACTCACTACCATACCTTCTGGTACAATTATCTTGTGTATTATAGATTTACCGCTTGCTAATATTCTTAAAGTTTGCAGAGGCGATATATTACGTGTAAACACATATTCACCGCTTTTAAAAGGGTTTTTTACAGAATAAATTTTAGCAATTACTTTAAAAATTCTTGGATATTTAATTACCTCATGAAGATACAGTTTTGTAACTATTTGATTTACGGATAATTTAGGTTCAATAATTATCGTTTTATTTTGAGTAAGATTACCCGGCACAAAAATATAAAATATACTAAAATTTAGCAAAGTAATAAATACAATTAGAGATACTATAACTAAAAAAAGTTTAGTTTTTAATAGATTTTTTAACATAATGACTATTATTTTTATAAAGCTTAGAAATATTGATAAAAAAATTACCACGAAATATGGTTTTTTCTTGACATTTAAAATAACATACAGTAAAACTAACTTAAAGTTTGGTTGAAGTTAAATATTTGCTAAATTTAAGTTATATAGTTTTTGCTAAATAAATCCATAGTTTTAATATTTTAATTACTAAATATTAAAACTAGATGACCAATGAGCAACAAAATTAATAACACAAACCAATTTACTATAACAGTAGTATACTCCTGCGAAATGAAAAGTTGGAATTTTTATTACAAACAAAAAATATAAATCTTTATTCATAGTCCATATTACTCGGCGTTAATACTGATCTTATAATGGGCATTAATATATTATGATACAAGATCACAATACCGATCTAAAACACGAAGAGCATACTGAAAGGTTAAAAGCTTTACAAAATAAGTTAGGTAACTTATCCGGTTTCTTGACAACAATGCGTTCTGATAACAATGAGGAATACAAAAAAATTTCCCATGATTTAGAAGTTTTAATGATACTCCTCGCAGCAGAGCTGCGAGGTATCTAAAAAAGTTTTAGTTGCTTCTGATGAAAAGCTTTATATGATGGTCGATCCGCACCTTGATTCTTTACATAGTTGCGTAATTTTTTCTCATCTCTATGTTTTCC
>JAPYLE010000086.1 GCA_027293795.1 Rickettsia endosymbiont of Ixodes persulcatus | reverse complement strand
TTGGAAAACATAGAGATGAGAAAAAATTACGCAACTATGTAAAGAATCAAGGTGCGGATCGACCATCATATAAAGCTTTTCATCAGAAGCAACTAAAACTTTTTTAGATACCTCGCAGCTCTGCTGCGAGGAGTATCATTATTACGTAATTTTTCTAAAGCATTGTATTGTTCAGCAACAGTTAAGGGTTGATTTTTCCTTGTTTTGAAAAGATTATTAAAATATTCCGTCAAAAAATCATTTATATTTTTTAAAACTCGTTCCTGTTTGGGGCTACCAAACACACTACTAGCCACACTATTCAAATAACCCATCATAATAATTTTACCTTTTAATATTTATATCACCACAAATCAAAACATATTATCTATAAGTTGAATAAATAAAATATTAACACTACTTAAAAAAAATTTTCTGAATAAGTAAATTTACAACAAGAATTTAAAAGTGAATTGACGAAATTGAGGATAAGAAAGTTTTATTGTTTATTTTTAAAACGTTATCACTCTTATTTTAAAATTGCATTAGTAAGGGAATATTTAATATATATTTTGAAAGGTAAAATTTGAGGTTATTTTTCTTTTGTAATTTTATCATATTTTTTCAGTTTGATAAGAATGGACTCTAGATTATCCAACTTAATCATACATGGACCGTCACTTGGAGCGTTATCCGGGTCTTGATGTACTTCCATATACATACCGGCAATACCTACAGCTGTTGCTGCCTTTGCAAGTAACTCTACATATTTTCTTTCCCCTCCGGTACTACCTCCTAGTCCTCCAGGTTGCTGAACAGAATGTGTTGCATCAAAAACTATAGGTACATTTAGCTCTGCCATTATTGCAAGACTACGCATATCAGATACCAGATTATTATAGCCAAAACATGCCCCACGTTCTGTAAATAATACCTTTTCTGCTCCAAAAGCTTCTAGTTTTGTTTGTACATTTTTCATATCCCAAGGAGCTAAAAACTGTCCCTTTTTTACTTTTACTATTTTACCAGTTTTCGCTGCGGCTTGAAGTAAGTCGGTTTGTCTGCATAAAAATGCCGGAATTTGTAAAATATCTGCTACTTCGGCTGTTTCGGTACATTGGCTCTCTGAATGGACATCAGTAACAATAGGACAATCAAATTCAGCTTTTACTTTTGATAAAACTTCCAAACCTTTCTCAATACCAAGCCCTCTAACCCCATTTATAGAAGTTCTATTAGCTTTATCAAATGAAGATTTATAAATAAACGGAATATCAAGCTTGCTAGTTAATTTAACAAGTTTTTCTGCCATAAATAAAGCATGATCTTGTCCTTCAATCTGACATGGTCCTGCAATTAGGATAAACGGCAAATCATTTCCTATTTTGATATTATTAAGTTTTACTACTTTTTGCATAATTCTTAGATTTAATTATTGAGTGAGGCACAGATTAGTATTTCTCTGTTATATCAGTTGCTGATTCATTTTCTATTAAGTCATTGTTAATCCCTAACGTATAATATTTTTCTTTTATTGTCATTAAATCATAATCACCATGATAATAACCTTCTAGGTTAATAATTTTTTTTAAATAAAAATTTAATTGTTCTGTTTCTAACGGTTCATCTATATTTTTTATAATAGAAGACTTAATATTAATTAAATACGCTTTTATTTTTTTAAATTCTTTAATAATTATAAAAATATCACTTGGTTTTGTTACCAATATTCCTACAAACAAAATTAATAATATTTGCGTTAAAGACATATTTATATTAGTTTCTTATGTTTATATTTTGGATTTAAAATACTTTCTCCGTTAGTACTTAGCATATACTCATGATAATCTTGATAATTTCCTTCAAACCATGTAGCATTATTTTCTTTATCATATGATATAATATGAGTGACTATTCTATCTAAAAACCACCTATCATGACTAATCACTAATACACAACCTGCAAAATCTAAAATAGCATCTTCAAGTGCTCTTAAGGTATCAATATCTAAATCATTAGACGGCTCGTCTAATAATATAACATTTGCTCCTTCTTTTAGTAATTTTGCTAAATGCACTCTGTTACGTTCTCCACCTGAAAGTTGCCCAACTTTCTTTTGTTGATCACTGCCTCTAAAATTAAAAGCTGCACAATAAGCTCTACTTTTAACTATTCTATTACCGAGTTGCAATTCGTCTAAACCTTCTGAAATTTCTTCCCATATAGTTTTATTATCATCCAAATGATCACGTGATTGATCAACATATCCTAATTTCACTGTTTGACCAATTTTAATAGAACCACTATCCGGTATTATTTTACCTGTAATAATATTAAACAAAGTAGACTTACCTGCTCCATTTGGTCCAATAATTCCTACAATAGCTCCACGTGGAACTTTAAAACTAAAATCTGATAATAATATTTTATTGTTAAATTTTTTAGCTATATGCTCTGCTTCAATAACAAGATCACCTAAACGAGGTCCGTTAGGTATTATTATTTGAGTAGGGTCATTTTTTTGCTCTTGTTGTTTATTTAATAACTCTTGATATGCTGTAATACGTGCTTTATTCTTTGATTGTCTAGCTTTTGGAGTTTGACGAATCCATTCAAGTTCACGACTCAATTGTTTTTTTCTATCATCATCTTCTTTACTTTCTAAAGCTATTTTTTTTTGTTTCTGCTCAAGCCAAGAACTATAATTTGATTCCCACGGTATACAATTTCCACGATCTATTTCTAATATCCATTCTGTAACATTATCTAAAAAATAACGATCATGGGTAATTACTATTACGGTGCCTTCATAATGCTTTAAATAATCTTCAAGCCAAGAAACTGATTCTGCATCCAAATGATTTGTAGGTTCATCAAGTAACAACATATCAGGTTTCTCTAAAAGCAATTTACATAAAGCTACTCTTCTTTTTTCTCCACCGGAAATTTTTGTAATATCTGCTTCTTTTGGCGGACAACGTAAAGCAAGCATTGCGATTTCTATTTCACGTTCTAGATTCCATCCATCACAATTGTCTATTTTTTCTTGCAATTCTGCTTGTTTATCAAAAAGCTTTCGCATTTCTTCATCAGTGATTTCAGCGGCAAATGTGTTACTTATATTATTAAATTCTTCAATAAGTTTTTTCTTTTCATGAAGGCCTTCTATGATATTGTCAAAAACATTTTTACTAGGATCAAGATACGGTTCTTGAGGTAAATATCCTACTTTTATACCAATTTTAGCTGTTGCTTTACCTTCAAACTCTTTATCAATACCTGCCATTATTTTTAATAAAGTCGATTTACCTACTCCATTTGGACCTATTATACCAATTTTAGTTCTTGGTAAAAATGATAAATTTGTTTCTTTTAAAATTCGTTTACCATTTATAATTTTGCTGAAACCAACCATTTCATAAACACATTGATATGACATAAATTACTTATTTCCTTATATTATTTATTTTACACCGATAAATATATCTACTACCGCATTGTATGAATTTATTGCTCTATAATCATATAATTCAAAATCAGATATTATAATTTCTATCATTGGTTTTTTTCTCATTCAGATATTTGATTTGCTAAATCTTAAGAAATAAAATGCTGTATACATGCTTTAATTTTAGCAGCTTGAGGATTAAACTCTTTATTATTGCTTGTACGTACTTCTATACCTACTAACTCTATTTTGTTCAAGCTTATTGGTGATTTTTCCATATTGCATTTCAATTTAATTTTAATAATATCAAGTCTAATTCTTCCAAATCTTTATAATGAAATATTAATTTTCCGCCTAATGGATAATTTTCTATTGTTATTTTTATACCAAATTTTTCTGATAAAGCTTTTACTAATAATTCTAGATCATTGTCTGTAGTGCTGTCCTTGAAAGAACGCTTCCCTACTTTGTTACTATTGTTAGGAGATTTCGTATACTCATTTTTATACCATTGTCTTACTAGTTCTTCTGTTTGACGTACATTTAAATCATTATTTATAATATGATCGGCTATTACTTCTGCATGTTCATGATTTATTAAACATCGAGCTTGACCCATACTTAGTATATTTTCATTTACTTTATCTTGAATAGACTGCGGCAAATTATTAAACCTTAACAAATTAGCTATATGACTACGACTTTTACCAAGCCTCTCAGCTAATTTTTCTGCCGTATAATTAAAATTTTCCACTAAATATTTAAAACCACGAGCTTCTTCCATAACTGTTAAATCAGTTCTTTGTATGTTCTCAATTAACGCTATTTCCATACTCTCTTTAGCATCTAAATTTTTTATAATGACCGGTATCTCTAAAACCTTTGCTAATTTACATGCACGCCAGCGTCGTTCTCCTGCTATAATTTGGAAATTATTATCAACAATAATAGGCTGTAATAAACCATTGTTCAATATAGAATCTGCTAATTCTTTTATTTTATCATATTCAAAGTTTTTTCTAGGCTGATTCTCATTCGGTCTTATTTTATCAATATTTATTATTTGTATTATTTCTGATTCTATAGAAATAACTTCTTCTCCAAGTAATGAAGATAATCCTCTTCCTAGTCCTTTATTTTTCGCCATATCTTTCTAAGATTTCTTTTGTAAGTTCTATATATGCAACTGCTCCCGAACATTTATAATCATATATAATAGCCGGTTTTCCATATGAAGGAGCTTCAGATAGTTTAATATTTCTTGGAATAACGGTTTTAAATACTAATTCTCCTAAGCATTTCCTAACATCATCTTCTACTTGCTCAGTTAAACGATTACGCTTATCATACATTGTAAATAATATACCTGCAATCTTTATCTTAGGATTTAATTTTTTCTCTACAATTTCAATTGTTTTTAGCAAATGACTTAATCCTTCTAAAGAATAAAAATCGCATTGCATTGGAATTAGCACTTCATCGCTTGCAACTAAAGCGTTTACCGTTAATAAATTTAACGAAGGAGGACAATCAACAATTATATAATCATATAATGTTTTTATTTCTTTCAATAACTTCATTAAAATATATTCTCGGTCCTTTAATTTTGTTAAATCTAATTCAGCCGCAGATAGATTAGTGTTTGAAGTAATTATTTCTAAATTTGGTATATTTGTAGAAATTATTGCATCTTTCAATTCTATTAGATTTGTTAATACTTGATATATAGTATTTTTGCGTTGTTGCTGACTAATGCCAAAACCAGTACTACTATTCCCCTGAGGATCAAGATCTATAACTAAAACTTTTTTATTTACAGCAGCAAAAGCTGTAGCTAAATTTACAGTGGTTGTAGTTTTAGCTACTCCTCCTTTTTGATTAACAATAGCAATAACTTTCATATAATTTTTGTTAAATTACTAACTTCTAAAATTTTCGCTTCTCTAAAAGTAATACTTTGATGTATTAAATAATCAAATAACCACTTCTCTTTAGCTTCTACTATTTCAGTTAAATAATTTTTTCCTTTTAATAACAAAAATTTTTCTTGTACTGAAATATTCTTTATACAATTAAATATTGTATTTAAGTTAGAAAAAGCCCTACAAGCTAATATACTACAATCCATTTCTACTTTTTCTATTCTTTGATTGATTATTTGTATGTTATTATTTGATATCTTTGATGCTTTTTCTAAAAATATACATTTACGTAAATCCGCTTCTATTAAACTTACTTTCGCTACACCTGCTATAGATAATACTATACCGGGAAAACCGGAACCACTTCCTATATCAACCAAGTGTATCCCTTTATCATCAATGTATTGTATTAATTGTAATGAGTCTAATATATGACGTTGCCAAAAATTATGTATACTATTATCCGATACAAGATTGATTGCTTTATTCCATTTTTTTATTAATTCTTGAAAAATTTCTAACTTTTCAATTATTTCATGTGGAACTTCCATCACTATATTTAGTTTTTAAATAAATTATAATAGCCGTAATTGCTGCAGGTGTAATCCCTGGAATTCGACGTGCTACGCCAATATTAGTAGGTCTATGGTAAGAAAGTTTTTCCTGTATCTCTAATGATATACTTGGTATTTTAAAATAGTCAATATTTTTAGGTATCAATTGCATTTCCTCATTTTGAAACAAATTAATATCTGCTTGCTGTTTAGCTAAATATGATGCGTATTTAGCTTCAATATATAACAATTGTAAAATATTACTATTAATTTCTTGAAGCTCAGGAAAAATTTTAATAGCCTGCTCAATAGTAAAATTAGGTATTTTAAATAAATCTAAAACTGTTTTATACGTACCGTCTTGTGCTACTTGCACTCCTATTTTAACAAGCTTACTAGTAGTGAAAGATAATGTTTTTAATAAATTTCTTGTTTTTTCTATATTATAACATTTTTTTTCAAATATTTCTTTACGTTTTTTTGATACAACTCCAATATTTATTCCTAATTCCGTTAAACGTAAATCCGCGTTATCTGCCCTTAAAGATAACCTGTATTCCGAGCGGGAGGTAAACATGCGATAGGGCTCCGTAGTGCCAAATATTGTTAAATCATCTATCATTACCCCAATATAACTATTTGCTCTTGTTAATATAAAAGGTGGTTGATTTTTTATTGCCAAAGCAGCATTAATGCCTGCAACTATACCTTGTCCTGCTGCTTCTTCATATCCTGTAGTACCATTAATTTGCCCGGCAAAATATAGTCCCGTTATTTTTTTTGTCTCTAGAGTAATACTGATTTCACGTGGATCAACATAATCATACTCTATAGCATAACCAGGACGTAAAATAGTTGCTTTTTCTAGACCAGGGATTGTTTTTATTAATTTGCATTGTACTTCTTCAGGCAAAGAAGTAGAAATACCATTTGGATAAATCGTATAATCATCTAGCCCTTCAGGTTCCAAAAATATACGATGTTCTGATTTTGTGCTAAATCTGACTATTTTATCCTCTATAGAAGGGCAATATCTTGGTCCTATCCCTTCTATTTGTCCTGAATACATAGCAGATTTATCAAGATTCTCACGTATAATATCATGAGTTTCTGAGGTTGTTTTTGTGATAAAACAATTTATCTGAGGAACATCAACAATATTTGTTAATGCCGAAAAAGGACGAGGAGTTTTATCACTGGGCTGTAGAGCTGTTTTACTATAATCAATTGTACGCCCGTCAATTCGCGGCGGTGTACCTGTTTTTAAACGGGCAATTTTAAATCCTACTCTTGTTAATGTATTAGATAATCCATAAGAAGGTTCTTCATCTACTCTACCGGCAGGAATTTTTGTCGAGCCGATATGAATAAGACCTGATAGAAAAGTACCTGTAGTTAATATAATTTTTTGACCAGGAATTTTGCTACCATCATTTAAAACAACCGCTTCAACTTTAGAAGATTTAATTTCTATATCATCCACTTTTCCATATAATATATCTAAATTTGGGTAATTTGTTAATATTTGATACATCGCTTTTTTATAAAGCTTTCTATCAGCTTGTGCCCGAGGCCCCCAAACTGCTGGACCTCTAGTTTCATTAAGCATTTTATAATGTATACCGGCTTTGTCTATAACATAACCCATTAACCCATCAAGTGCATCGATTTCTTTAACTAATGTGCCTTTTGCAATTCCACCGATTGCCGGATTGCAAGACATTTCACCTAAATTTTCCGGTTTTAACGTAATTAAGAGAGTAGAAACTCCAAGACGTGCAGAAGCAGCCGCAGCTTCTGCTCCTGCATGCCCACCGCCTATAACTATTATGTCATATTTTAGCATTAATTATTCTATAATTTCAGATTTATTAAAGAAAAATTCGATTTCTCTTTTTGCACTATTTTCACTATCAGAACCGTGAATACTATTAGCTTCAATTGATTCACCGAAATCTTTTCTAATAGTTCCAGCTTCGGCTTCATCAGGATTAGTTGCTCCCATAATCTTACGATTTAAAGTTATAGCATCTGTACCCTTAAGAACTTGAAGCACTACTGCTCCTGAAGTAATATATTCAACTAAGCTATTAAAAAACGGTCTTGCTCTATGTTCATCATAAAAACATTCTGCTTCATATTTAGTTAAATGCTTCATTTTTTGAGCTACTATTTTTAAGCCTGCATTTTCTAAATAAGTATTGATTTGCCCTATTTTGTTCCTTTTAATAGCATCAGGCTTAATCATTGAAAAAGTATATTGTATTGTCATTTTGTAACCTATTTATATAATGATACTCCTCGCAGCAGAGCTGCGAGGTATCTAAAAAAGTTTTAGTTGCTTCTGATGAAAAGCTTTATATGATGGTCGATCCGCACCTTGATTCTTTACATAGTTG
>JAPYLE010000085.1 GCA_027293795.1 Rickettsia endosymbiont of Ixodes persulcatus | reverse complement strand
AAGAATTAGGTAATCTTTTTCATTGCTATAAGCAAAAATAAGAATATTATTTTAGGACAGTGTCATGCCGTGACTTGATCACGGCATCCAGTCTCTTTAAATTTTTTTCGTGGATACTGTGGGGGCTACGGTATGACAGGTATAATGCAAAACCAAGATTTTCTAAATACATTAAATCCGCAACAGCAAAAAGCAGTTCTTCACACTGAAGGGCCGCTTTTATTGCTTGCAGGTGCAGGGACAGGTAAAACAAAGGTACTTACATCAAGAATAGCTAATATTATTCATCAAAATTTAGCCTCGCCTCAAAATATTCTAGCTGTTACTTTTACTAATAAAGCGGCTAAAGAGATGGCTGAAAGGGTTCATAGTTTAATTAATTGCTACGGTCTTAATATCGGTACTTTCCACTCAATGGCAGCTAGGATATTACGGGAACATATAGAGCATTTAAATCTTGGATTAAATAATAGATTTACTATTATTAGTCAAGATGATCAATTAAAACTAGTTAAAGATATAGTAAAGCTAAAAGATATTGATACTAAAAAATATGCTCCTAAATTAATACATATCATAATTTCTAGATGGAAAGATCAAGGATTACTACCAAGTAAATTATCAGCCTCAGATACTAATCTACCAGTGCAACGAGTAGCAAAACTTGTTTATCAAGAATATCAACAGAATCTTCTTATCTCTAATGCATTGGATTTTGGAGATTTGCTACTTTATAATAATGAGCTGTTTATTAAAAATCTTGATATATTAAAATATTATCAAGATAAATATCGGTATATTTTGATAGATGAGTATCAAGATACAAATATTGTGCAGTATTTATGGGCAAGAATGCTCGCAAGTTTATATAAAAATATCTGTTGTGTAGGGGATGATGATCAGTCTATTTACGGCTGGCGGGGAGCGGAAGTCGGTAATATATTACGTTTTGAAAAAGATTTTTCAGGTGCAACAATTATTAAATTAGAGCAAAATTATAGATCAACTCTGCCAATACTTGCTGCCGCTTCCAATGTTATCAATAATAATAAAAACCGTCACGGTAAAACATTATGGACAGATAGGGAAAACGGTGAAAAGATAAAAATCATCTCTTGTTGGAGTGATAAAGAAGAGGCAAGATATATAGTAGGCGAAATAGATAGGTTAGTAAGAGAAGACCGATATAATGCAGGTAATATCGCTATATTAGTACGGGCAGGTTTCCAAACTAGAAGTTTTGAGGAAGCTTTTATAAATAGTGCTATGCCTTATAAAATTATAGGGGGCTTAAGATTCTATGAACGAATGGAAATTAGAGATGTCCTTGCTTATATCCGTATATCTTTGAATCAAAACGATAATTTAGCACTTGAACGTATTATAAATGTACCAAAAAGGGCAATCGGTGCAGCTACTTTAAGTAAAATTAAAGTCTATGCTATTGAGCAGAGTATTTCTAATTTTGCAGCTATTAAGGAAATGCTAGAAATAGGTGAAATCAAAGCAAAATCATATGAAACGCTAAAAGATTTTGTAACTAAAATCGATAATTGGCATAAAAGATTTAACACCGATGCCCCGATAAATGTTGCTAAAGCAATACTTGATGATTCCGGTTATCTTGAAATGCTTAAGGAGGAGAAAACTGAAGAGGCATTCGGTAGAATCGAGAATATTAATGAAATGCTTAGAGCTATTGCCGAGTTTAATGATATTCATGATTTTATCGAACATTCAAGCTTAGTTATGGAAAATGAGAGCTTAGAAACTAATTACGGCGGTTCCATAACTATAATGACCCTGCACGCTGCTAAAGGGCTTGAGTTTGACGTAGTGTTTTTACCTGGTTGGGAAGAGGGGGTATTTCCGTCTCAAAAATCTCTAGACGAAGACGGCGAAAAAGGCTTAGAAGAAGAACGCCGTATTGCTTATGTCGGCATTACTAGAGCCAAAAAAGACCTCTACATTACCCACGCGGGAAGCCGAAAAATATTTTATGAAATAGTCCGCTCTTACCCCTCAAGATTCATAACCGAAATTCCTGATGAAATTACGATCAGGACCTCTTCTATGAAAAAATACAATTCTTTTTACAAGTTTTAATTAATTTTTATTCATAAATTTTAAATTGGTTTGCATTCTTTAACTAATTATTATCTAATTTAATTAATAAAGAAAGTGATGTGGCTAAAGATATTAATAAACCTGAAGGAAATCGCTAAGCTCCATTAAGTACAGAAGAATTATATAATAAATTTTTAGATAATATAAGTAGTATTGATAGTAAATTTAATGATACTCCTCGCAGCAGAGCTGCGAGGTATCTAAAAAAGTTTTAGTTGCTTCTGATGAAAAGCTTTATATGATGGTCGATCCGCACCTTGATTCTTTACATAGTTGCGTAATTTTTTCTCATCTCTATGTTTTCC
>JAPYLE010000084.1 GCA_027293795.1 Rickettsia endosymbiont of Ixodes persulcatus | reverse complement strand
CTACGATATTTTGCAGGCGTTACTAAATGATAAATAAGTACTGTAACATTATGGCTCTTATGTATGTACCTACTCTCTTCCATCCATACATCATATCACGAAGCAAAGCTTCGGGGAATTAAACCCTAAGAGATTAATTTTTGCAGAAAAATAACTCAAAATATAAATTAATTAGAAATCCTCACAGAACCTATGTTATATTTAATTTTAAATAAGTTCGCTGTAAATAATTAATTTATAATTAAAATGAAACTAATTTTATCCTTGATTTGAAATATTAACATAGAAATGAAATTTCCCCTTGCATTAATTTTACATTTTTCTACAATACACTAAAATTTTATTTTTTTATAAATTGTAATTTATGCTTCAGTAAATAAGTTTTTAAAACATAAGATATTCATATTTTATCTTTAAAATAATATTTAAGGTTCTTATGATATTTTTATTTGATAAGAAATAATTTTGCACGACTCTTTAATAATCATTTACCAAATGATTACAAAAAACTTAAAAAATGTTTTTATAGTTGCTTATAATATTAATTTATGGTATTATTTCTACTTACAATTGGATAGATTTAGTGGGACAAAATTATTAATAATCACATGTTTTATAATAATATAGGATAATATAATTTTTATTCAAAGAAAATTTTTAAATATAGATATAATTAGTAACCAAGGAGAAGATAATGGGTAGAAAAAACGATATTATACAAAAAATAGATAGTTTTATCGGCAAGAAAATTTATTCTTTAAGACTCGCTAAGGGGTTGTCTCGTCAACAACTTGCTGAAGTAATTGATGTTACTCATCAACAATTACAAAAATACGAAAAAGCAATTAATAGAATTTCTGTAGGAAGGCTAGTACTAATCGCAGAAGCTTTAGATAGAAATATTGATTATTTCTTTGAAGGTTTAGAAGAAGCTAATAAACCTCAACCTGTACATACTCAACATCAACGTATGTGCATTGAAGTTTCAAGAAATTTTATGAAAATTAATAGTACGGAAGAACAACAAGCCATTAATAATTTAGTAAAATGTTTAGCCGGAAAAGAAAAGCTAAAAGCTAATGCATAAAACATACAATTTTGTGAACATCATTAAGCTTTAAGTAGCACCCGTAACAGTTTTTTTGTCATTACAAAGAAAGTTAACAAGGTAATTGACGAAGTAAGGAAGAAAAAATGCTAATCTTTAGCATTTTTTTATTATTTTTCTAGGTTGTCACACAAGTACTACGACTGCTCGCAATGACGATTTAGTATCCCATGAAACAAGGTCGCGTTTAGCTCTAGAATGACATTTTAAGGAACTCTTCCTGCTGTATCCTTGCGTGGTTTTAGTTGAGTATTATAACCTACTTTCGATTTATCCTGAATTGCAACTTTTTCTTCAAGCTTTGTTCGATTTTCTGTTAACATTGTTATATTATTAATAGTACCCTTTTTCTTATTTTCTGCTTCACTTTGAATTAAGGTACTAATTAATTTTATTTTTTCTTTATCATCTAATTTTAAATTTTCAATAAATGATTTTTTCTCTTCTAACTCTTTAGTGTTATTATAACTTCCCTGTTGTTGTTCATATTGTGGTTTATATTTCTCATCTATAGCTTTATAATCATTAACTATTTTACTAATTTCTTTCTCTGATTCAGCTCTTTTTGCTTCAAGAGTCTTAAGATTACCATTTGGAGAAAGCATAACACGAAAATTATTGACTTTCTCAACTGCAAGCTTAGAGACATCACTTAATACACTAAAAGTTTTTTTCACAACTTCTTCTTCTGAGACCTCACGTTTTTCCGGGTGGGCTGCTAAAACAGGATCAACAACATTTTTTAATGCATCAGCTACATCTTGGGCTTTATTATATATATCGTCACGAAGCTTAGTTTGTTCTACACTTTGAGATAAATCTTTATTTAAATTTTGAGTTTCTCTATCTAAAACTGCTCCACTCGCTGCATCTTTCAGTGCTTGTTTATCTTCCAGTACAGCAGTACTCTTATCAATCCCGTTAGAAACAGCTTTGGTTTCAGAAGTTATTTCAGGATCTGCTTTGCTTTCATAAACACCTTCTACTAAACCTTTAGTCATTAATTCTCTAACAGGTAAATCAGTCTTACCTTCTGCAATACCCTTTTCTGCCGATTCCATAATAGTTATTTTATCCATTAAGGATGTATTACTATGGCTAGTTATAGTCTCACCTACCCCTTTAACAATATCTGCTTTATCTTTAGCATCAAGTGAGCTTTCTGCAACTGTTTTAGTAATTCCCTCAATTATTTCACCTTTTACATCTGCTTTAACTGGAGCATCTAAAACCTTTGTAGTAACATCTTGTATTTCTTTCGTTTTAGCAATATTATTAAATGCAGGATTAGCCAAAACACTTAGAACTTCTGCTACTTTACTTGCTTTCTCTTGTTCCGCCGTAATCTTATCTAAATTCTGCCGCATCAATTGTTGTTGCTCTTCACTGAGAACTCCGGCTTCTACACCTTTCTTTAATACAGAACCTAATAATTTTTGTTTTTCTGCGTTACTTAGTTGAGAAGTATTAACCTTATCACCTACTGCTATAAGCATTGTCCCTTTATCTTCAGTAGCAAGGTTACTTTTTATTATAGCATCTGTAATACCGTCAATAGTATTAGCTCTAGCATTTGCATCATCAAGCCCTAATCCTGAATCTACTGCCTTTTCCACTATTTGTTGCTTATATTTTGGCTCAAGATTCTCTGAATTTAAAGCAATAGCTACTGTAGCTTCAAGCATTTTTGATTTTTCGGGATCCGATAAAGCATTATCACTTTTTATGCTTTCTAATATACTGCCTACACCCGCTGCTACTTTTGCGTCCGGTGCAAGATCTTTATTATTGACCGTATTTTCAACTAAAGCAATGATATTAGCCTGCTTTTCAGCGATATCACTTTTCTCATTGTTAAGAATTGCCGCAGCTGCTTCTTTAATTAAGTCAATTTGTTTATTACCGTCTGTTTCTTTTGTTAAACCTGCATTTACATAATTTAATAAATCTTGCATACTGCCTGATAAAGCTGTAACTGTGTTAAGTACCGGATTTGGAATTCCTGAAGATTCAGCTTGTTGCAGCTGTGGCATTTGTATAACAGTAGGCATTTCAATAGATGACTTCAATCCTTGATTTGGAGTTATTATTGGTTGTGGTGTTTCCTGAAATCGACCTTGTACCTTTGTTAAATCTTCAGCTATAGTTTGCGATAAATCAATCGCTTGCCCTTTGTTTAGCTCTACCTCTTGCATCATTTCTTGATATTTACCGCGTGTTACCGCAAGTGTATAAATTTCTTCTCCATGCTCAATATAAGCTACCGCATCCGGTCTGTCTCCGGCAAATTTTAAAGGTTGCGGCGAGCTTATTTCCTTAAGTAGAGGTTTACCGTTTGGCCCTTCTTCGTAGTGAGCAGTGAAATATACTGCTTTATCTTTAGAGGGTTTTGTACCGTCGGCTTTTAATGCTACCATCGATAGATGCATCGACCCATCGGCTTTATCAAGTTTTATAGGAAAATCTATTGCTCTATATGAACTGACCTGAACCTGAGTACCGTCTTGTTTAGCTACGGTAAAAGGTTTAGTTTTATGGGTCGTTTCATTTAAGGTACAGAGTCCATCGCCTGCATCATTTTTAACTACTGTTGCTCTAAGATTGCTTGCACTTACTTGATTTTCCCACTGTATTAGTTTGAATCCACCTTTATAATTTTCAGTACTATATGTTGAGAGAACATTTCTATAACCTGTTATTTCTGCTGCTTCTAGCTTCTTTTTAGTTTCTGAATCTTCAAAAGCTTTATCAATCAATCCTCGATTATCCGGATTACTCAAAAAAGCACGGAATTTTTTATCTTCTTCTTCCTTTGCTATTTGTTCAGCTAATTCTGGATTTGTATTGGCAAAATATTCTCTTAATATATCTCTTTGTTTCTTTAGGATTTCTTTTCTAATTGCTTCGGTTATTTGGTCTGATGTTTGACCGTCAGCCGATATACTTTCCGATAAAGCACTAATTGAAGGGGTAGATTGAGCAGAAGATGCAGGAGTGACGATAAAACCATCATCAGCTGCGTCTAGTGTAGTTTGAGAAAAAAGTTCTTGTTCTTGTTTTGCTTGTTGTTGCTTTTCTTCTTCTGTAAATTCTCTATTTGCTAAAGGATCCAATTCACTTGTATCCGGGTTACCGTCTTTACTCATAAAACCTCTAATTTAATCAAAAATTAATTAGCACAAATTGCAAATAATAAAGATTCTGCGTTGATACCAATGTCATTCCAGCAACGGCGGGAATCCAGTTTTGCTTTCTTGTCATACCGTGTCCCTACACAATATCTAGTCTTTATTTAATTTTTTTTGGATCCCGCGACTTGATCGCGGGATGACACCGCCAAAAATTGGCTTCCCGTTTTCGCGGGAATGACATAAAAGCCCCATCTATTGTTTTGCAGTTTATACTGTCAAAGACAGTATATAGGGATTTTAGGAATATCAAGAAAAAACTGATATTATTATTGAGAAATTTTAATAGAATTTTTATATTCTTTATTGAGTTCTTTAGTCGCCCAAAGCCAGGTTAAGCAAGTAATTATAAATATAATCATTAAACAGACGGAAATAGATTGATAACTAGCGGAAGGTAACATTATAAATACTAATGATTGTAAAAATGCACTACCTGACTTGCCGAGTTTTGTACCGATTACGTCAGCAGCGGCTTTACCTTTTATTTTTATTTCCGGATCTAAAGGAACATAAGCCATTTCTTTTGTTGAATCAAATAAGGTATATTTGCTTGATTTACTAAGCACATTTTGAATAGCACCGATTGTTATAGCAATTAAAGCAGGGTCGGTTAGAATAAAGTTTGTTATTATGAGAGCCGCAAATCCTTCAAAATTATTAACGGCGAAAAATAATATACCGGTAATAAAAACTATTAAAGGTGTGATAACAGCTGCCGTAAACCAGCTAAGTCTTCTAACTATATTTGAACCAAGCACGACAAATAAAATAGTAAATACACCGGTATAACTTAAATAACTTCCTATAAAAGCAGCATATTCTGTTGGAGTTTTATAAATTTTAGTAGCTGCTGCTTTCCAAGGACCTTCTACTAAATTTATTGCAATGCCGTAGCAAATTAGTAAAGTTGCGATTAATCTGATATGTCTTGAAGAGAGAATCATCTGAAAACTTTCGGCAATCGTCATTGATTTTTTCTTTGCTTTAAACTTGAGTAATGCCATATGCTCTTTATCGAGTACCTTATGATTAAGCAGCCAAAAAGTTTTAATAGCTATTATGCCTAAAATTAATACTATGCTTAGTATAATTTGTATAGAAAGCGTATGAAAAGACGAGTGTAATGCAAATTTATTAGTTACATACTCGTTAATATTACTTAGATTTTCTAAAAATTGCCCTGCCAAATAAATGCCTGTTTGACTAAGTAAACCGAATAACGGATAAAATCTTTTAGATTCTTCAACTGTAGTAATATTATTAACAAACTGCCAAAAAAGTAATGCAAAAACTACGTTTGGCCATAATTCGGCTATTATATAAAATAGCGAAAAACTCCACTTTGATAAAAGCAATATAAACCATTTTAAATGAGGTAAACTTACTGTTAAATTTTGAACGGTTACAGGGCTTAAATGTAATATTTCATGATTTGGGAAAATAATATAAGCAAATAAAGCAAAGAATGCCAAAAAAATTGATATAATAAGATAAAATATATTTTCTGCTTTCATCCTATTAACAAGCTTTACATAGATAGCAGTCATTAAGAAAGCAGACGGCATTACTCCCCCAAATTTTAAAAACGAGATAGTCTCGGCACCGATCATAGTGGTAACAATACTATCTTTTAAAGCTCTGATTAAATTTTGGATAAATAAAATACAGAACATTAATAGGGTGATGAATAAAAATTTAGAAACTTCGTGGTGTTTTATAGGCCAGATATAATCGGTAAGTTTGGAAAGATGGCTATTGATTTTGGAGGAAGAATTTTCTATATTATTAGGGTTAATCGTCATTATTTGGTCTAACCTAACTTGCTATTGGCTAGAATTGTATATTAAAGATTTTCTAAATTTAAGTCAAGTTAAAATGAGTAATTATTGGTTAAATATTTATAAACCAAGAGGTATAAGTTCTGCTAAACTTGTTAGCATAGTAAAAAAAATACTCGGTAAAGTTAAGATAGGACATGCCGGTACTTTAGACGTAGAAGTGGAAGGGATATTACCGCTTGCCGTAGGCGAAGCAACAAAATTAGTTCAAATGCTTATTGATGCTAGAAAAGCCTATATTTTTACCGTACAATTTGGAAAACAAACCGATAGCGGTGATTATACAGGCAAAGTAATAACAACAAAAGATTATATACCGTCTAAAGAAGAAGCTTATGCCGTATGTTCTAAATTTATCGGTAACGCAACCCAAATACCTCCTGCTTTTTCTGCTCTAAAAGTTAACGGCGTAAGAGCTTATAAGCTAGCAAGAGTTGGGAAAGAAGTAGAGTTAAAGCCACGAAATATAACTATTTATGATTTAAAATGTTTAAATTTTGATGAGAAAAATGCTACCGCTACCTACTATACGGAATGCTCAAAAGGTACTTATATAAGGACTTTAGCAGAAGATTTGGCATTATCCTTGCAAAGTTTAGGATTTGTGATAGAATTACGCCGTACTCAGGTTGGAATATTTAAAGAAGAAAATGCTATCCGAATTAAATCGCCTGACGAAATTACCAAAAATTCCCTAGAGGAAAAAAGTATAAAGATAGAAGCAATACTGGACGACATCCTGGTTCTTGATGCAACAGATCAGCAAGCACAGCAAATTAAATATGGACAGAAATGTTTATTTAATTATGAAAAAGATGTTAATCTTTTATGGGTTCGCCATAAAGGCATTTTACTTGCAATAGGTAGCTTAAACAAGAGTTGCTTTAATTCTTTACGAGTATTTAATTTAACACAATAGACTTCTTACCTAACGTAGTTAATAAAGAAGGAATTTGCAGGAAACACGAACCGCAGAACCGCAGCGTACACTAATGGTACGTGAGGATTCGAGCATCGGATTGACATACAAATTACCTTTAGAAACAAGTTAGGTAAGAAGTCTATTAAATAAGGAGAAATTATCGATGTCGATTACTACAGAACGTAAACAACAATTAATTAAAGAATATGCTATAACGGAAAATGATACCGGTTCAAGTGCGGTACAATGTGCTATCTTAACTGAAAGAATCAATAATTTAACCGAGCATTTTAAATCTAACCATAAAGATCATACTTCAAGGCGTGGATTATTAATTTTAGTCGGGCGTCGCCGCAGATTACTTAATTATATCAAAAAGAACAATATTACTGAATATTTAGAGTTAATAAGTAAACTCGGTATTAGGAAAGTGAAGTAGTATACTTGATCAACTTCAAAAATTGGCTACGTCGTCTTATAAGTTCTGTGGTGCTCACGTATTAAATATACGCTCCGCTCCTCGATTTACAGACTCCTTGCTCTTTTTGAAGTTGATCTTCGTATACCAATTTTTCATTTACTTGAAGTATATAAAAACTTACATAATGACCTGAATCGTCATTGCGAGCAACTAAAAGGAGCGTGGCAATCCATAAAAAGTAATAAGAATACAAAAAATATAAATTATGAAATGAGATAAATAGATGTTTAACGAAATAACTAAGAGTGTTACATGGAATGGGAAAGTGCTTGAGCTTAGTACAGGTAAAATAGCACGGCAGGCTGACGGCAGCGTTACGGTAAAAATGGGTGATTCCGTTTTATTATGTACGGCAGTAGTAGCTAACAAAGCAAAAGAGGGTATCGGTTTTTTTCCTTTAACAATTAATTATAGAGAAATGGCATATGCTGCCGGTAAAATACCCGGTGGTTTTTTTAAGCGTGAGGGAAAAGTATCAGATAGAGAAGTTTTAGTATCTCGTTTAATAGATAGACCGATTAGACCGTTATTTCATCCGGCTTTTGTTAATGAAACGCATGTAACTTGTACCGTGCTTTCATATGACCCTGAAACTCCGGTAGATATACTTGCAATTATCGGTGCATCGGCTGCACTTGCTCTATCCCCTGCCCCTTATCTAGAAATAGTTGCTGCAAGTAAAGTTGGTTTAATCAACGGTGAATTTGTCTTAAATCCAACACTTGAATTATTAAAAACAAGTCAGCTTGATTTAGTAGTTGCAGGAACAACAGATTCAGTAATGATGGTTGAATCGGAAGCTCATTCACTCTCTGAAGAACAAATGCTAGAAGCTGTAAAGTTTGGATTTGAAAGCTTCCAGCCGGTAGTAAAGATAATTAAAGAACTAGAAGAAGAAGCTAAAAGACCGAAGCTTGAAATGCAAGATTTATACCCTGCTGCATTAAAGAAAGAAATTGAGCAGTTATTTGCAAAAGAAATTGAACAAGCTTTTGCGATAAAATCTAAACAGGAACGTAGCAATAGTTTAGACTTAATTCCTGACAAAGTTCTTATGCATTTTATAAGCGATATAGAAAATAAAAAATATAATAATTATCAAATAGAATCAGCTTTAAAATCTGTTGAATCAAATATATTACGCAAAGAAATTTTAGAAAAGAATAAACGTATCGATGGAAGAAGTACCACGGATATAAGACAAATTGCCTGTGAAGTAGGTTTATTACCTTCTGCACACGGTTCAGCCTTATTTACTAGAGGCGAAACGCAAAGTTTAGTCAGTAGCACACTTGGAACTAGTTTAGATGAACAAATAGTTGATAGTTTAGAGGGTGAATATAAAGAGCGTTTTATGCTTAATTATATCTTCCCGCCCTACTCCGTAAACGAGGCAATGCCTATGAAAGCACCTAGTCGTCGTGAAGTCGGACACGGTAAACTCGCATGGCGTGCTATTAATCCAATATTACCTAATAAAGTACAATTTCCTTATTCTATAAGAGTTGTAGCTGAAACTACGGAATCTAACGGCTCTTCTTCAATGGCAACCGTATGCGGTAGTTCTCTTGCTTTAATGCAAACCGGTATTCCAATAAAAGCACCAGTTGCAGGTATTGCTATGGGGCTTGTTAAAGAAGGCAAGAAATTTGCCGTATTATCGGATATTCTTGGAGATGAGGATTATTTCGGTGATATGGATTTTAAGGTTGCAGGAACTAGCGAAGGAATTACTGCATTACAGATGGATATCAAAATATCCGGAGTAGATTTTAAAATAATGAAAGTAGCTTTAGAGCAAGCACGACTCGGTCGTTTGCATATACTTGAGCAAATGAATAAAGTTATAAGTAAACCAAATAGCGAACTAAGTAAAAATACTCCTTCTTCTACTACTATAAAAATAGATAAAGATAAAATTAGAGATATTATAGGGCCAGGTGGTAAAGTAATAAAGGAAATTTGTGAAACTAGCAGTGCTAAAATAGATATAAGCGATGACGGTACAGTTTCCATTTATGCTTCAGATAGAGATAAGCTAAAAATTGCCTTGGATAAAATTAAAGTTATTGCCGTCGAACCTGAGATCGGTGAAATATTTAACGGTACGGTAATGAAAGTCTTAGATTCCGGGGCTTTTATTAATTATTTAGGTAATAAAGACGGCTTTGTTCATATTAGTGAAATTTCAGAAGAAAGAATAGAAACAGTTAGCAGTGTTTTAAAACAAGGCGATATAGTAAAAGTTAAGCTAATAGGTGTTGATAGTAAAGGCAAAGCAAAACTAACTATTAAAAATGCTGATAAAGATAAAGCTTCAAATAATCCAAAGCCAAAAAATAGTATTAACAATGCTAAAGAAAATTCAGAACCTGATATATGTGATTCTAGTAAAAAACGAGCTTGGAATGAAGATAATAATGCTGAAACGGCTGAAGTAATTACAGAACGTAAGTATTTTAATTAAATGTCATTCCCGCTTTTGCGGGAATGACATAAATACAGAGCCAATAATAACAATGACCAACACAAATAATTACCGCACCATCGCAAAGAGGGTTATTTCTAGTGAAGCAAGTGCTTTAGAAAAATTATCCGAAAATATCCCTGAAGACTTTAACAAAATTATAGAATTTTTATTATCTTTTAAAGGACGGGTAATTTTAACGGGTATAGGTAAAAGCGGTTATATTGCAAGAAAAATAGCTTCTAGCTTTTCTTCTACCGGCATGCCTGCTTTTTATTTACATCCGGCAGAAGCAAGTCACGGCGATTTAGGTATGGTGATGAGAGACGATCTAGTAATTATGCTATCTAATTCCGGTGAAACTAAAGAATTATTTAATATAATTGAATATTGCAAGCACTCTTCCATAAAAATTGCTGTAATGACAATGAATAAAAATTCTACTTTAGCTAAAAGAAGCGATTTTTTATTAATAGTACCTGAATATTCAGAAGCTTCCGTAATCGGTGCTCCTACTATATCATCTTTAATAATGTTATCACTCGGTGATGCTTTAATGACTGTTATACATGAAGAACGAGGCTTTACCAAAGATGATTTTAAGGTTTATCATCCGGGAGGTACAATCGGCGCTAATTTAACAAAAATTAAAAACCTAATGCGTAGCGGTGATGAAATACCTTTAGTATATGAAGATACTTCCTTTGCCGAAACTATAATTGTTATGAATAAAAAACGTTTAGGTTGTACACTTGTCACGGATAAAAACCAAAATTTGGTGGGAATTATAACTGATGGGGATTTACATCGTCATATTAATGATCAAATCCACTTAAAAACAGCATCAAACATTATGACCAAAAATCCTATTCATATCTCATCGGAAATATTTGCAAAAGAGGCTTTAAATTTAATGAAAGCCAAGAATATCACTAATGTACCGATTGTTGATGATAATATTATTACGGGCATTATTCATATTCATGATTTACTTCGTATCGGAGCTAACTAAAATCTATGTTCTCTTCTTATAAACGGCGGAAAAAATTTTGGAAATCTGTCTATCTTTTAATAATACTTGGAATTTTGTATATGGGATATATACTAATTAAAAGTGGTTATATTAATGAAGAAAACGACATTCATGTTACAAAAAAAAGTTTAAAAGATAATAAAAATTTTGATTTAAAGTATAATATTATATTGAAAGACTCAATTTTTGAGGGAGTAAATAAAAATTTAAATGCGTATACGATTAAAACTGAGCGAGCTATGAAAGAGTCGGATAACAAATATAAATTAGATATAATAAATGCTATTTATAACGTAAATAAAGACCAACCTCTTATCATACATGCGAAAGAAGGCTTTTTAGACGAAGAATCAAACATATTAGATTTAAAAAACGATGTAAAACTTTTTTTTGATGCGATCATATTTAACACTAACGATGCAAGGATTGATTTAGTAAATAAGAATATAACTGGCAATTCCTCTGCTAAGTTATTTTACAAAAACTCTTCAATTACTTCGGATAGTTTTAATACGAGAGATGAAAATAATATTATAATTTTTAAAGGCAATGTCTCTACAATCATCGATTTATCGGATTATTAAACTTGTAGTATTTCTTACTGTTAGTATATCTATATATGCTAGTGATAAAGATATTTCAAATTTACATATTACATCTGATACTTTAATTATTGATAGAACCAAACAAAAGGCAGAATATCTTGGAAATGTCATTGTTTACTTCAATAATGCGATACTTAGAATGGAAAAATTATATATTTTTTATAAAACAATAGATGAAAAGCAAACTATTGATCATATAGTTGTTCCTACTAAATTGACTTTAGAAAGAAAAATAAATAATGAATTATTGCTTGCAGATTCAGCTAAATATTTTTTCGATAATAAACAACTTATTCTAATTGGTAATGTAATATTACAACGTGACGATAATGTTTTAAAAACTAACAAACTAATCTATTATGTAGATATTGTTAATAAATAGCATTGGCCTTGTCACACCGTGGCCCCTCCACGGTATCCAGAAAAATAACTTAAAATACTAATAATTTTAGTATTTTAAACTAGACCTCGTGATCAAGTCACGGGATGATAGGGGTGGAATTGATAGACGCAACAAAACGCAAATAAAAAAGATGGACAGCTTACAAGTTAAAAATATATTAAAATCCTATAAAAAAAGGAATATATTAAGCGATGTGTCTCTTAATATAAAACAAGGGGAAATAGTTGGTTTATTCGGTCCTAACGGAGCCGGCAAAACAACTTGCTTTAATATTATTATCGGTTTAATGAAGCCGGATTCCGGACAATTACTTTTAAACGATATAAATATTACCAACTTGCCTATTTATTTACGAGCAAGGCTTGGAATCGGTTATCTTCTTCAAGAACCCTCAATATTTCGTGGATTATCGGTTGAAGATAATATTAAAGCTATAATTGAAATATCTGAAAACTATAAGGAAGTAATTGAACAAAAAACCCATAATTTGTTAGAGAAGTTTTCGATAGTGCATTTAAAAGATCTTTCTGCCGCCAGCTTATCGGGCGGTGAAAGGCGTAGGCTTGAGATTGCACGCTCACTTGCAATAGAACCTAAATTTATCATGCTTGATGAGCCGCTTGCCGGTATTGACCCGCTTGCTATTTCTGATATCAAAAACCTAATTACTTATTTACGTGAGTTCAATATAGGTATTTTAATTACCGATCATAACGTGCGTGACACTTTAGATATCGTTGACCGTGCTTATGTTATTTTTGAAGGTAAAGTATTATTAGAAGGAAACGCTAAGGAAATAGCAAATAGCAAGAAAGTTAAGGAAGTGTATTTAGGTGAGAGTTTTAGTTTTTAGGCTGTGTATTACTCGATGAACTTCAAAAATTGGCTATGTCGTTCTACAAGTACTGCGGGGTACTCACGTATTAAGTATACGCTCCGTTCCTCGTCTTCTGAACTCCTTGCTCTTTTTGAAGTTCATCGAGTATACCTATTCTTCATTGTTTAATTACTAGATTCCTGCTTTTGCAGGAATGACACAAAAGGTTTTCTATGCAAATTAACAAAGAAATTTTTAGGGCTTATGATATAAGAGGCAATAGCCTTAAGGATTTAACGGAAGAAGTAGCTTATAAGATAGGATTTTGTTTTGCCAAAATGAGTATAAGCAATGATAATAACAAAATTTGTGTTGGTTTAGATGGTCGACTTAGCTCTCCCACCCTTTTTAAAGCCTTAGAATTAGGATTAACGCAGGGGCTAAGGTCATAAATATTGGCGTAGTTCCAACTCCTGTATTATATTTTGCCGATAAAGAATTCACGCCTAGCGGTAGTACGATGGTTACGGGATCGCATAACCCTCGTGACGATAACGGCTTTAAAATGCTGCAAAACGGCAAATCTTTTTTTGGGACTCAAATACAGGATTTATTAGCAAAGATTTTGGATAATCATGTCATTCTCGACTCCCCTCATGTTATTCCTGCGAAGGCGGGAATCCAGGAAATAATAAAAAGTAATCTGGATTCCCGTTTACACGGGAATGACATAGAGTACAGAAATACCATAGCATCTAAATATCTAAAAAATATTTTAGAGGGAATAAATATTAATCCAAAATTAAAAGTAGCTTGGGATTGCGGTAATGGAGCAACAGGCAACATCATTGAAGAGTTAAAAAGCCATTTAGCTATAGTCAATTTAGTTGGATGCGGGTACAAGGAGCGAGGAGTGAAGCCTATAACCAATAGGAGAGCGACGAGTGACATAGTAGGCGAGTCCAAATCAATTGACTATAATGAAAACATAATCATAAATAGTATAATTGATGGGAATTTTCCAAGCCATCATCCTGACCCTACTAACCCTGCTAATTTACAAGAATTAATTAAAACGGTTAAAGAACAAAATTGCAATCTAGGTATAGCTTTTGACGGTGACGGCGATAGAATCGGTATTGTAAGCTCAAGTGGTAAAATATTATTCGGTGACCAAATTTTATGCATATTTGCTGAGGATATTTTAAAGGAAAATCCAAATGCTACTATAATAGTTGATGTAAAAGCTAGTCAATTAATAGTTGATAAAATAAAATCATATGGCGGAAATCCTATAATATGGCGAACCGGTCATCCCTTTATTAAAAGTAAAATGCTTGAGATAAAGGCTTTACTTGCCAGTGAAATGAGCGGGCATATATTCTTTGCTGATAAATATTTTGGCTTCGATGATGCAATTTATGCAGCTCTTAGATTTTTAGATTTACTTAGCAGATCAAGTAAAACTCTAGATGAGATAATAGACGAATTACCGAAAAGCTATAGTACACCGGAAATTAAAATATTTGTTTCTTCAGAGTTAAAGCTAAAAATTATAGGAGAAATAAAACAAAAACTATTTGATGATAAAAGAGTATTTAACGATATAGACGGTGTACGAGTAAATACTGAACATGGATGGTGGCTGCTGCGTAGCTCTAATACCGAATCTATTATAGTTGCAAGGGCTGAATCTACAAGCAATGAAGGATTGATAAAATTAAAAGCTATAATCAATAATTTATTAAGTAAGTACGGATTAACAATAGATAGGTGAAAAAAAAAGAAATAATTATATTATGCGGCCCTACTGCTAGTGGGAAGTCTTATTTAGGTCACGAATTTGCCAAAGCTTATAACGGCGAAATCATTAATATTGATTCAATGCAGGTTTATAAGGAAACTCCTATTATTACTGCCTCCCCATCTCAAATTTATAAAACTGAAATCCCTTATCACTTATATAATTTTCTATCAATTACGGAAGATTTCTCAGTAATAAAATATCTAAAACTTGCTGCCGAAAAAATAAAAGAGATAATAAGCAGAGGCAAACTACCTATATTAATAGGAGGAACGGGCTTATATATCAATTCTTTAGTTTTTGGCTATAATAATATTCCTGATATAACAGAGAATTTACAAAAACACGCTAGAGAACTGCATAGTAAAATAGGTAATATAGAGTTATGGAATAAATTAGAGAAGCTTGACCCACTCGCTGCTTCTAAAATAAACCAAAATGATACTCAGCGTTTAATTAGAGCTTATGAAGTTTTTAAGCAAACTGGTAAATCTATTTTTTTCTTTCAAACTTTACCAAAAGAACAAATCTTATCTGAATTTAATTTTAAAATTATCTTCTTAAATCCTGAGCGAAAATTTTTATGTAAAACATGTGAGCAACGTTTACAAAAAATATTTAAAGAGGGTAGCATAGATGAGATTGCTTTAATAAAAAAACAATTCACACCGCAAGATTATTTAAATTTAAAAGCAGTAGGAGTAAAAGAGATTTTAGCTTATTTAGACGGCAATCTTACTTTAGACGACGCTTTAAGTGCAGCTCAAATAAGAACACGCCGGTATGCTAAAAGACAAGTTACTTGGTTTAAAAATCAGATACAAGATAAAATCACATTGGAATATTCTAACCAAGAAGAATTTACCCAAATATTAGACACCTTTCAAAACCATACACATCAAGTTAAGAAAAGCAAGTAGGTTATACTGGTATTACGGTAGTAAATTATGAATTAAAAAGAAGCTAATATATGGTATAAATTTTTGCAAGATTAACAACTAAATTGTGAGAATTTGTACTATGGGGGGA
>JAPYLE010000083.1 GCA_027293795.1 Rickettsia endosymbiont of Ixodes persulcatus | reverse complement strand
CACATCATCTAGAGCTTTGAATAGTTTCATTCTTAAATCGTAACTGTAACTGCTTGCCATAACTTATTTATTATTATTTATAACATATATATTAGCATAGTATGTACCTATTTACTATGGTCTAGCTATACTATAAAATATACATGTTATTTTAAAAATTTTAACTTTAAATTATCAATCTTGATGATTTTATAAAGTATTATTTATATATTTTTCAAATTTAGAAAATAACGTGTTGAAGTTATGAGTAGTAACATTTGCTACTTCTTTGGAGGTGATATTTTTGAGTTCGGCAATTTTCTCAGCAACATATCTAACAAACACTGGTTCGTTTTGTTTGCCACGCATAGGAATTGGTGCTAAATAAGGTGAGTCTGTTTCGATTAATAACCTATCAAGCGGTACATATTTGACTATTTCTTGCAAATCAGTTGCATTCTTGAAAGTAATAATACCGGACATTGAAATATATAAGCCTATGTCTAGCATTTTTGTTGCTAGATTTTTTGAGGATGTAAAGCAGTGAATCAGCCCAGGAAATTTGCTATTACTCATTTCTGGAGTTAAAATATCAATAGTGTCTTCATCTGCTTCTCTTGTATGAATAATAGCGGGTAGGCTTGCGGCAGACGCCGCATGTATATGTGCTACAAGCGAATCTTTTTGTAATTTTTTATTGTAAGGTTCGTGATAATAATCAAGACCTGTTTCACCGATTCCAATAATTTTCGGATGCTTGGTAAGCTCTATTATTTCTGAATTAGTAATTAGCCGATTTACCTCGCACGGATGTACCCCAACACTCGCAAAAACATTTTCATATTTTTCGGCTATTTCTAAAATACTTGATAAATCTTCAAGTTTAGTGCAGATAGTTTGCATATACTGCACATTATTTTCTAATGCTCTTTGAATGACAGAATCTAAATCTGTATCTTTGGTAAGTAAATTAAGATGACAATGTGAATCTATCAAAATATTATTATTCATATTTCTAGTATTTATGCGTAGGTTAAGCGTATTCTATGTCATTCCTGCGGAAGCGTTGTTGCGTGGACTGAAAAATGCATTCGCTGTCATGCCGTGGCTTGACCACGGTATCCAGTTAAAAATAGTAATATTGTAGGCTGTTTACTGGATGCCGTGGTCAAGACACGGCATGACACAGTTGATATAATCTCTAAACTTCTTCTACTCTTGGAAATATTATAGTAGGTTCTAAAATAGCAGTTCCTACAGTTAAAGCATAATCACGCACTAAATGCTTAAATAGACGCTCTTTTTTATTTACCCCTAACTGATCAAGCATTTTGTTTGCTGAAGTCGGCACAAAAGGTTGAAGCATTATCGCAATATAGCGCAAAACCTCTAGTAAAGCGTATAATACCTCTAACATCTTATCGTGATCGGTTTTTTTCAAATTCCAAGGAGCTTCACTATCAATATAGATATTTGCCTCTTCGGCCAAATTAATAATATTCTCAAGAACCTTATTAATTTCAGTTTTTTCCATCAATAAAATATTCTGCTCAGCGAATTTACTTGCAGCTTTTAAAATCGGTATCTCATATATTTTATCTATAACGCTTTGTGTAAGTAGCGGCACTTTGCCATCATTATTTTTATAAACAAAAGCCGTAGTACGCTGCAATAAATTACCAATTTTGTTTGATAACTCACTATTGATGCGAGTAATTAAATTACTACGGGCAAAATTACCGTCCGCACCAAAAGTTACTTCACGCATCAAAAAATACCTAACCTGATCAATGCCAAATTTATCAATTAACTTAATCGGATCAATGGTATTACCAAGAGATTTAGAAATTTTTTGTCCCTCATTCGTCCACCAACCGTGAGCCATAATTGTTTTCGGCAGAGGAATTGCAGCAGCCATTAAGAAAGCAGGCCAATAAACGGCATGAAAACGTAAGATATCTTTACCGACTACATGTAAATCAGCTGGCCAAAATTTACTGTAATTACTTTGTTCATCAGGATAACCGAGTGCCGAAATATAATTAGCAAGAGCATCAAGCCAAACATAAATTACGTGTTTTTCATTATTCGGGACTTTTATTCCCCAGTTAAAAGTAGTACGTGATACCGATAAATCTTTTAAGCCCGATTTAACAAAGCTAATTACTTCGTTACGCCTTGATATAGGTCTAATAAAATCAGGGTTTAGCTCATAAAACTCAAGCAATTTATCTTGCCATTTTGAAAGATTAAAGAAGTAGCTAGGCTCTTTAACCCATTCAACCGAAGCTCCCGTCGGTGCTAAGCCGTCACTCGTAAGTTCCGACTCATCATAAAAAGCTTCATCCCGTACTGCATACCACCCTTCATAAAAACCCTCATAAATAGTGCCGTTATCTAGTAATTTCTGCCAAAAAACAGCTACAGCTTCTTTATGCCTATTTTCCGTGGTTCTAATAAAATTATCATTAGAAATATGCATAGAGGTCATGAGATGACGAAAACTCTCGGAGGTCTGATCGGTAAATTGTTGAGGATCGATATTTTTATTAATAGCTGCTTTTTCTACTTTCTGCCCATGCTCATCGGTACCTGTTAGAAACATTACATCGAAGCCGTAAAGACGCATGAAACGGGCAATTACATCACTAGCAACGCTGGTATAAGCATGACCGATATGGGGAACATCGTTAACGTAATATATAGGGGTCGTGATATAATAAGTATTCTTCATAAATGCTTTTTTATTAACTCATGTACTTCAAGCGGACTTAAATCTGAAGCTTTAATTATCTTTATTCTCTCGGGAAATCTACTACTTAATTCTTTAAAGCAATCATAGATTTTTTTATAAAAATCTATACCTCTTATGTCAAATTTATTACTCATATTTCGTAAATTTACTCTCTTAATAGCAGCATCCGGCTCTACGTCAATAAAGAAAGTAATATCCGGTATAAGAGGAGGCATTAAAGTTTTGTGCAGATTGTATACTAAATCTATGCCGTTTTCTAGCTCTAATCCTTGATAGCATGCCGTTGAGTCAAGAAATCTATCGCATATTACGATATACCCCTTTTGCAGAGCCGGTATAATCTTCCGCACTATATGATCATAACGTGCTGCCATAGCTTGTAATAACTCAGACATTGGCAGTAATGCTGCATGCACTAGAATTTCACGCATTTTTTCGGCTACGATAGTACCGCCGACTTCACGAGTTAAAATAACGGGAGTATTTTGAGATTTTAAATATTCATAGAGCATTTGAGATTGGGTAGATTTACCGATACCCTCCCCTCCCTCAAACGTAATAAACTTTCCTTGTTTCAAATTATTCATTAATATCAGTCATTTTTAAAACTTAATAAATGATGTGTTATTTCTGCGGAAAGCTTACCCAGCGTGGATCGTAAAAAGCAGTTCAATGTCAGTCCCGCGTAAGCGGGAATCCAGCAAAATACAAAGTTATTTTTTTATATGTTTATTTTATCAAATACATACCAATACTAAGGTTATTTTCTGGATTCCTGCTTTCGTAGGAATGACATAGGGAAATAACTCATCATTTTATAACAATAATATCTCTTAAAAAAATATTTACAAGGAAGATTATATACTTATAATTCATTAAAATTTTAATTATTAACATATGAACAATTCGTTAAGCAAAAGGGATTTTTCCATCCTAATCGGTAACGCAATGGATCATTTCGATACTGCACTTTATGGGTTTCTTGCACCGTTACTTGCTGGTATTTTCTTTCCAAATCATGATAAAGTCGTCGCCTTAATACTTACCTATAGCGTTCTTGCTACCTCTTTATTTACACGTCTGATTGGTTCTTATTTTTTTGGTGTTATTGCTAAAAAATACGGCGGGGTTTTTGCTTTGTCTCATTCTTTGATTGGAGTTGCTTTAAGCACTGCTCTAATCGGTCTAATACCTTCTCATGCCCAAATAGGCTGGCTTGCACCACTATTATTAGTTGTGCTTAGAACGTTGCAAGGAGTATATTCCGAGGGTGAATGTGCTATTGCTAAATTATATATTTTAGAAAATAAAGACGAAACAAAAGCATTTAAAGCTTCTTACCTTTATCAAACCTCTACTATGGTCGGTATTATTCTTGCTTCATTTATCAGCACTATAGTTTTAAATGTCGATTATAATGAATATTGGTGTTTATGTTTTATATTCGGTGGGTTTTCGGCTCTTGTAGGTTATTTTTTAAGGAAGAGTGATTCTATTAGAGTAAGCCCTTCACTGTCATCCCGCACCTCACTGTCATTCCGCGACTTGATCGCGGAATCTAGTAAAAACCTTAAAAAAACTAATATTATAAGTTATTTTCTGGACCCCGTGGTCAAGCCACAGGGTGACAATAAAGGTTTCTGGATTCCCGCTTTCGCGGGAATGACATTTTTACACGATCTCGTTACAATTTGGAACAGTAAACTAAGCATCTTACGGGTTAGTTTTGCCGTAGGCTTCTCATATATGACTTATATAGTGCCTTTTGTATTTATGAATAGTTTTATTCCTCTTATTACCGATATACCACTCGAAACAATGATGAAGTTTAACACCGAGTTTCTAATTTTCGATATGGTTATGATTCTGATAATTGGACATCTAACTAAAAAACTACATTATCTTAAAATACTAAGTGGCACTCTTATTTTAATGAGTTTAAGTACAATTCCTTTATGGTTATTCTTGAATAACTCGTCTATATGGTATGTTAATTTTGTACGTATTTGGATTATAGTACTTGGAGTTAACTTCTTAGCACCTTTAAATTGCTGGCTAAATGATTTGTTTAAAACCGCCGATAAATATATGCTAGTCGGTATTGGCAGTAGTATCGGCTCTTCACTAATCGGACGTCTCGCCCCTTCTACCTGCCTAATGCTTTGGCATGTAACAGGTAGCTCTTTGTCAATTGCGGTTTATATAACTGTAATATCTGCAATAACCTTATGGGCTGTGGTAGTGAGAAGTTAATAAAAAGTCAAACTCAATAATATACCGACATAATTATTAGCTCTGAACCTTGTCATACAATTAGCAGGGTTTTGAATATCTAGAGTTGCTACTTGTAATATCAATAAAATCAAAGCAGCTAAGATAGGTAGATAGTTGATATTATGATTAGCTATCTTTGTTGCTAGAATAAATAACAATGTAAAACCTATATAACATATATAAAGCCAAAACTTATAATGCTTGCTCTCTAAATATACGCTTAATGATTTCACTCCTATTTTCTTATCGTCTTTTATATCCATAAAGCCATAAATCGTATCATAGCCGGTTGCCCAAGAACAGCATGCTAAATACATAATAATTGCCGCCACATCAAGCTTATCCTGAACTGCCGCATAAGCTATTAACGCTCCTAGCTTAAAGGTAAATCCCATAAATATTTGCGGGAAGTAGGTAATACGTTTCATTAACGGGTATATGCTAATCATTATTACTGCAAAAAACCCCGTATATATAGCTGTTTTACTTAAAAGTAATAAAATAAAAAGCGAGATAATGCTAAGAATAAAGAGTATGAAAATAGCATAAGAAACAGATAAAGCACCGCTTGCTAAAGGTCGATCTTTAGTCCTTGCTACATGCTTATCAAATTTCCGATCAAATACATCGTTAACAATACATCCACTACTTCTAGTCGTTATACTTCCTAAAATAAATAGTGGTAATAAATGGGCTAATGCTGTGTTAGAAGGATTTGCTAGTAATAATCCAAATAAAGCAGGAAAGAAAACTAGCAAATAAGCTACCGGCTTATCTGCCCGCATTAATTTTAAAGTAAGTAGAAGCTTATTTAGCATTAATATATTAAGCTTTAAATTTAAGTTAACCACTCTGCATTTGCAATGCAGGGCTTAAGATTACGGCATCAATGCCTTAGCTATAGCTAGACCATAGTAAATAGGTACATACTAAGAAAACTACTAGGCTACACTTATAAAAAAAGTCATCTTCATCCCAAAAGGGATATTGGTTTAAGGAATGAATTTATAGAAAAGATACAGCAAATTTCTAAAGAAACTCTAGTATTCATTGATGAGTCAGGAATATTTGAAGGAAATTGTAATAAAGAAATATTTACAACCTATGTAGAGACTATATTAACTAAAGAATTACATCCTGGACAAACAGTAATTATGGATAATATCAACTTCAATAAGGATAATATAATAAGAGAATTAATCGAGTCGGTTGGGTACAGAATTTTATTCTTACCTACATATAGCCCGGACTTAAATCCTATAGAACATTATTGGTTTAAGATTAAGAACGAAATAAGAAAAGTTACCGGGCAATTCAAAGATATCAGTATGGCTGTAGAACACGTACTAAAGTTTATTTAACTGTACCTATTTCCTATGGTCTAGCTATATGTGACACTGAACTCGTTTTTCGAGCCACGCAACAACGCCAAGCAGGAATGACATCAG
>JAPYLE010000082.1 GCA_027293795.1 Rickettsia endosymbiont of Ixodes persulcatus | reverse complement strand
GACTATAGTAAACAGTACGTAATTTCCTGACGTATTGAACTCATGGTGCTTGTGATGCTAACGCATCATGGCGCACATGGCAAGCTAAAGCTTTTCCATCTGGAAGATGGAGGTTTTAACCACCAAAGGGACTATAAAAATGCTATAAACTAGCATTTTTTTATTATTTTTCTGGTATGGAGTAATTAATAAATTAATTTCTTGTTTTACCGCTTTAGCATATTTTTGAAGACTTAAAAAATTGGGGAGATGATGTCCACTTTCCATTCTTGCTATTTGAGCCTGAGAGGTAGACATTTTTTTAGCAACATCCGCTTGAGTCATATGTGATGCAAGACGTGCTTTGATTAAAGCCTTTGCTATCTCAAATTCTATTTTTTTTCTTCATAAGCTTTCGCTACTTCAGAGTTCCATAATAACTCTTTTTTTAATTTATCAAAGTTTTTCATTAAAATCCTTCCTTTAATCTAGTTTTAGCTATTAAAATAGCAGTTTTAGGAGTTTTTTCCGTTTTCTTAATAAAGCTCTGTGCTATCTAGAAATTTTTGTAATCCCGGCGATTCTTTAGCTATAGATTTTTGGCCATTAACTATTTGCTGAACCTGCTTTTGTTTATTTTCTTTAATACTTTCTAAGTTTTTTTCTCAACATTTAAATGCTGATCTTCTCTTACGTCTAAGGTTTCTTTCATAACATAAAATCCAATAGCACTTAAAGACAATGCTCCTGCTACAATTCCTACAGGAGTTCAGATTAACAGCCGTCGAAATTATAGCCCCTCCTGCCTTTGCTGCACGTAGTACCGGTTTACTGGTTAAAGTTTTATAAGTTTTATCTAATACATTTGCCGTAGCTTGCTCCCGGTAAAGTTTTTACCTTGTCAATTGCCTTATCAATCAATCCGGGACTTCTTACTCATTCTTCTTTAATTTTACCTTTTTGGTTTACTAACTTATCAGCCGGCCCTGCGCTTTGCCAAGCCCCTTAGCTATATATCAGATGCAGATTTTAAATCATCGCACCGGCAATATCCAAATGAGCACGGACTTTTGCCGCAGCACAACAACTTTAGCACCGACTAGCACCGCACCGGCAGCTGCCGTACTACCTGCTCTTAAGCCAAGCATTTCTTTGCTCTCTGTAATCTTCTTTTTCTGTCCTGATTGTTGAGTTTGTGGTTAAGATATATCGGGATTTTCATTTATATTAGACTGAGTAGCATTACTTTCTTTAGCATTTTTTATCCCTTCTTCAGGAGTATTAATAGATCTGCTTAAATTTTCTTTACTCATGAATGCTTCTAATGTGCGGGGTCATATCGTGGCTCAATATTTACCTTGTCCACCCCGTGGCGTGACCACGGGATCCAGAAATATAATTTACAATACTAATAATTTCAGTATTTTTTTCTGGATACCACGATCAAGTCGCGGTATGACATCTTATCGCTCTCCCATTGCATAATTCATAATTAAATTCTTAATAGGTTTAAAGTTATTTACCGCCTTAAACCCTATTTGTCTTATACATCTTAAATTTTTTGAATAATGTGAAAAAATATTATTTAACTCATCAGTCAGCTTATACATAATAAAATTATCGTCTTGCCTTAGCTTTTGATATTCTTGTAACGTACCATTATTACTAATTACCATGCTTAAAGTCTCTATATCCTTTATACCTTGATTAAGCCCCTGCCCGGCGAGCGGATGCACAATGTGGGCAGTATCGGCAATAAGCACTATCTTATTATGAAAATATCTATTTGCCATACGAGCTTTTAATGGGAAGCTACTCATCTCGCTATCAATAGTAATTTTACCTAGGGAATTACCTGCATTCCTTTGAGTTAAAAATCTAACTTCTTCTACAGGCAAATTCATAATTAAAGCAGCTTGATCAGAAGAAGTTGAGCATATTACGGAAGAAGCATATTGATCTTTTAAAGGCAGCAAAGCAAAAGGACCAAGCGGCAGGAAATGCTCCATAGCACTATTTTCATGCGGCTTTTCATGCTTAATATTAAATGTAAGAGCGGTTTGATAAGGTTTTTCAATTTCATTAGCAAAATAATGAGACCTCGCTTTTGAATTTGCTCCATCACATATAATTAATAAATTACATTTAATTTGTTCATTATCAAATTTTATAACCGAATAGTCATTATGGCTTATAACTTCTTGATATTTATAATTATCAATTAATGTTACTAGAGGATTATTAGTTATTTTTGACAATAATATTTTTTTAAAATCGCTATTTTTTACTACATACCCCAGAAAGTTATTATCGTCATTTCGTAAGTCTAATATCTCTGATGCCTTATTATCTACTACATATATATCTTGCATTCCTGCGTTAAACTCTTCAAGCGCTTTCCATATGTCAATAGAGGATAAGAAATTTTTAGAATGCGGCGTTAAAGCAGTCGTTCTTATATCTTTAAAAAACCCCGGACTTTTTACCGACTTACTCTCGAATATAGTAGTTTCAATTCCTTTTTTTGCAAAAGAAAGAGCCGTTAGCATACCGCTCAGACCACATCCTAAAATTACTATATTAGTTATCTTCCCAAGCACTACTTCTAGAGGTAATTTGTGCGTCGATCCGATACTCGCATCCTCACATACGTTTATGTACGCTGCGGTGCTGCGTTTCGTGTCTCCTACAAATTCCTCTCTATAAGCGAATTTGGGAAGATGACTATTAATCTGTTTTGTTTTCATTCGACTCATTTATAAAATATTTTAAATATCCGTTTGTTGCTATAAAGCTTAGGAGAAAATAAATAATTGCTATATCCAAATATGAACTATTTCCTGAGTATAAGCCTAAACAACAAATAAATAAACTTACAATAGTCGTAAAACTATTTAAAACTAATAGCTTGGTAAAAATGTCTGTTTTTTTGATAAATAGGTAGGTTGTTAAGCAAATAAATAACGAAATAATAATTAAAAAGATGTTAAGCATAATTTAAAATAAGTATATATAATATAATCACCTATAATACTACAAACTGCAAATAAAATTAATTAAAATTTCAATTAATTTTAATATTATGTAATCTTAGCCAATCTTTACATTATAAATAGCTATTGTGACAAAAATGTTATAAAAAAATGTTGCTTTCTTTTACATTCAGCATTAACGTATATTTAACATTAATATTTTTAAGGTAAATTGTAATGTCACCAATAGATGTTTTAATAGTAGATGATGAAGAAGATATACGAAATATTATTGCCGCAATTTTGAAAGATGAAGGTTTTAACCCTAAGGTTGCTGCTAGTAGTACTCAAGCTCTTAAAATACTTTCCGAAAAACTGGTCTCTGCCGTTATACTTGATATTTGGCTTCAAGGAAGCGAAATTGACGGGCTTGGGATTTTAGAGATAATTAAAAAACGCTATCCTTTAATGCCGGTAATAATTATTAGCGGTCACGGTACTATAGAAACAGCGGTAAATGCTATAAAAATGGGGGCTTATGATTATATAGAAAAACCATTTAATAATGATAAATTGGTTATTTTACTTAAAAGAGCTTGTGAAGTAACAAAGTTAAAACGTGAAAATATAGATTTAAAATCAAAGGTTATAGATAAAACTGAATTAGTAGGCGGATGTTCGGTAACTTTAAAATATAAAATGGAAATAGAAAAGGCAGCCAGCTCTAGCAGTCGTATAATGATTCACGGTAAAGTCGGTAGCGGTAAAGAGCTTACAGCAAGGTTAATTCATAAACAATCTAAAAGGGTTAATAATCCGTTCATTATTTTCAGCCCTACCTGTATGACTACGGACAAAATTAATCAAGAATTATTCGGCGAATCGGAAAAGCAGGAAAATAATAATAAACGCCCTACTATCTTAGAATTTGCCAATAACGGTACTTTATATATAGACGAGGTCAGTAATATTCCTATTCCTATCCAGGTAAAATTATTAAAATTTCTTAAAGATCAAACTATTTACTCTACAAAACCTTGCGGGAAAAATATTAAGGTTGATATAAAAATTATTACCGGCACTTCTAAAAATATCCAAGACGAAGTTAATAACGGCAGATTTCTAGAAGATCTATATTATCGCCTTAATGTATCCTCTCTAAAAGTACCTTCATTATATGAAAGAAAAGAAGATATACCATTACTCGTAAAATATTTTGTTAAGCAACTTGCAAAATTTTCAGGTTTAAAAGAACGTACCTTTGCAGATGAAACTATAGCAGCTCTTCAATCCTATGAATGGCCGGGCAATATTAGACAATTACGTAACATTGTTGAATGGACTTTAATTATGAATCCGTTAACTACAGGTAATAATGAAATTATCAAACCTTATATGATACCTTCGGAAATATTAGCAAATAGTGCTAATCTTACAAAGCTTGAAGATAGCTTTGATATATTATCTATGCCGCTTAGAGAAGCTAGAGAAGTTTTTGAGCGTCAATATTTATCGGCACAAATGAGTCGTTTTAACAACAATATTTCAAAAACATCGTCATTTGTCGGTATGGAAAGATCGGCTTTGCATCGTAAATTAAAATTATTAAGCTTACATATACCTGCAAATAGAATAAATGAAGAAGAATATGAGGAAGCAAATGCTTAAAGTCATATCAATAATTACTATTTACTTGTTATTAAGCAGCTGTTCCGAATCTACTCGTGATGCGAATGGATTACTTACAGATAGCCAAAGCACGGTAATTCGGAATTATATCATATCACAAAATTCTAAAAACCTTAAAGTGAACCTTAAAGAGAAGTTCGGCTCAAATTTAAAAGGAGTAAAATTAATAGGAGTAAAGCTAATAAATGAAGATTTATCAGGAATAGATTTAACTTCCTGTGAAATATTACGCGTTAATTTTGTAGGTAGCAATTTAGAAAAAGCTATATTAACAAATGCTATAATTCAAGAAAGTAATTTTGCAGATTCGGTAATAAAAAATATTTCCGGATATAATTCTGACTTTCAAGGTTCAATTTTTAACAATATAACATTACAAAATACAAATTTTGTTCAATCAAATTTTAGCGATACTGCTTTTAATAAAACTACTATAAAAAATGTTAACTTTGAAAACTCTAAATTTAGTCATGTATTATGGAGCAATAATACTATCGATGGTGTTAATTTTCAAAAAGCTAACCTAAAGAATAATAGCTTTAAAAATACTAATATAATAAATTCAATATTTCACGGTACGGATTTAGAAAAAAGTATAATAAATAATACCAATTTTACTAATAATTATTTTGAATCTAGCGACCTAAGTCAAACTAAATTAACAGCAGTAATAATTAAGGATTCTAACTTCACGCAAAGTATTTTTAATGAAGTAAGCTTTAATAACGTACAAAGCAATAACTCTTTCTTTTCATACGCTTCCTTTCAAGGTTCAACATTACAAAATATTAGCCTTACTAAATGTGATTTACAAAACAGCACAATTAGTAGTTCAGTTTTAAATCAGTTTAAAATCGATAATAGTATATTAAATAATATGATTCTAAACGATAATAAATTTAATAATTTATCAATAAAAAATAGTAATGCTAATTTTGTAAGGATTAATAAAACTAAAGGTTCAAATATTACTTTAGATAATATTAGCTATGCTAATAATATTTTTAGCAATAATGATTTTAAACAATTTATAGTGATTAATACCGATTTAACCGGCAGTGAAATAATAAACTCAAATATAACTAACGGGCAATTTAATAATGTAAATTTTTCTAAATCTTTAATACAAAACGTAAATTTTTCAGATGTTAAAATTAATTTAGGCAATTTAAACCAAGTAGCTCTAATAAATGCCAATCTAACAAATACGGCAATTAAGAACTCTTTCTTACAAAATGTAGATTTTTCTGCAACAACAATTTCTAAAACAGATTTTTCAAACTCAATATTAACAGATAGCATATTTAAATCAGCTAAAATTGACCAGGCTAACTTTAGTAATTCTGACCTAACAAATGTTGATTTTAGTGATGCAGCAATTAAAGATACTTCGTTTGACAAGGCTAAGACAGGGGGGATAAAAGGGGTAAATAATTTATTTAAATGTCATGAGCTAAGCGACTGCAGGGGAAATCCAAAAAAATATGAGCCATGCAACAAAGCCGATCAAGCCACGGGATAACCACTAGTATACTTCAAAGTAGTAGACGAAGATCAACTTGAAAAAGAGCAAGGAGTCTGCGCGGAGCGTATACTAATATGTGAGCACCGGAAGGACTTACAAAGACGACGTGGCCAATTTTTCAAGTTGATCGAGTATACATCTTACCTTTGGTTGCTTTTTGAAGACCTTACTTTATTAGTAGGAGTATTAGACGGTACAAATGAATTATTATTTATAAAAGCAGTAGGACTTTGTTTCTTCATTCTATTAATAATTTGTTGTTGTTTAAGATTATTTATCTTTTGTCTTCCGGCTATCCCTATAGATTTAGTAATTTTAGCAGTTTCTACAAATATTTCCTGAGGAGTTTGTAGCTGATCAATTCGCTCATAATGTTTTTTAAGAAATTCTCCTTTCAAATCAATATATGTTTTATATAACTTCTTTAATTTTATTTTAGATTCTTTTATTTGTTTTTTGGAAGATTTTCGGGGAAGTGATTTAATCGAATTAATAAAACTACTACCTATTTCTTTTAGAATATTAACTGCAGGCGAAGCTATTTTCTTTATTCCCTCATAAATTTTATTTAACCCGCTAGCAATAACATCTAATATTTTAGGCTCATATTCTTTAGATATAGGAGACGTATCTCTAATAATATCCCTAGCTTCAGTCAGATTATTAGCTAAATAAAGTAATGCTTTTTTCTCCTCTAACTCGGTAGATCGATTAGCATATAAACTAGCTATATCTGCCTGAGCATCTATAGTATCGGTAATTATTAATTTAGTATCATTAAAAGAAAGATCTGTAGATGTCTTTTTTTGCGTTATAGGGCTATCTTCTCTTAATTTATCTAGCCTATCACGTATTTCTTGATCTTTTTGATTACTAAGGTTTCTACTTTTTTGCTCTAGTTTAACCTCAGATTGTATCTGCTCAATTAGATCATCTACTTCATTACCGGATTTTTTTGTGGGGACATAAGGTCTATCTTGAAGTTTAGCAAACCTTTCTTCTAACTCTTCAAGTGTTAGAGGAGTGCCTTTAAGCTTTGCTAGTCTTTCTTCTAATTCTTTTATTATTTGATCGTCTTGCCTTTTCTTAGACATATATACCTCTGTAATAATTCTCAATTAATGATACTCCTCGCAGCAGAGCTGCGAGGTATCTAAAAAAGTTTTAGTTGCTTCTGATGAAAAGCTTTATATGATGGTCGATCCGCACCTTGATTCTTTACATAGTTGTGTAATTTTTTCTCATCTCTATGTTTTCCAA
>JAPYLE010000081.1 GCA_027293795.1 Rickettsia endosymbiont of Ixodes persulcatus | reverse complement strand
GTTAAGATGTACGATAACTCTTTAGAATTATGCGGCGGTACGCATGTTAAACGCCTTGGCGATATCGGTTGCTTTAAGATTACAAGCGAAAGTACTATAGCTGCCGGTGTTCGCAGAATTGAAGCAGTTTGCGGTGAATTCTTAAATTCTGTCTATATTTTATGTCTATACTAAAATTAGCATTTTCTCCTACATTAATTTTGCCTTTCTTCAAAATACATTTATGAACTATAATAGAGCCTAAATATTTCAAAGTATCTATTACCTCTACTTCAGAATCTTTTGCAAATATCGTCCCAATGTCACCCATCTGACCGCCGGACTCACCGTAAAAAGGAGTTTGGTTGCTGATCAACAAAAATTGCGTATCTATTTCCTGAATATTATTAACTAAATTATTATCTTTGATTAATACAATTATTTTACATTCTGCTTCATTAAGCGTATATCCTAAAAATTCCGTGCTACCATATTGCTCTTTGATATCAAACCATAGCTGATTAGTTTTGGACTCACCGGAGCCAAGCCAAGATTTTCTAGCACGTTCTTTTTGTGCAAGCATTTGCTCTTCAAACCCTTTATGATCAACAGAAATATCACGGTTTTTTAGAATATCTTCGGTTAAATCGAGCGGAAATCCGTAAGTATCGTATAATTTAAATGCTATTTCTCCTGATAATTCATTACCTTTTGTTAGCATTTCTGTTTCTTCGGAAAGCAATTTTAATCCTCTTTCTAAAGTAGTTTTAAATCTAATCTCTTCCTGTTCTAAGATATTACTTATAAAGCTTTTGGCTCTTTTAAGTTCCGGATAAACATTCCCCATTAAATCAACAAGCTTTGGCAGTAATTTATACATAAGCGGCTCTTTGATACCTAACATATGAGCATGCCTCATGGATCTTCGCATAATACGGCGAAGTACGTAACCGCGTCCTTCATTTGAAGGGATGACACCGTCAGCTATTAAAAAGCTACTTGCTCTTAGGTGATCAGCCATAACCCTATAAGAAAATTTAGCTTCGCCCTCTACTTTTACTTTTACTATATTTTCGGTAAAATCAATTATTTCCTGAAATAAATCTATATCATAATTATTGTTAACATGCTGCAATACCGCAGTCATACGCTCAAGACCCATACCGGTATCAATAGATTTTTGCGGTAACTCTATTCTAGTATCCTTATCGACTTGTTCATATTGCATAAACACCATATTCCAAATCTCGATAAATCTATCACCGTCTTCATCTTTAGTACCGGGAAGTCCACCATATATATTTTCGCCGTGGTCGTAAAAAATTTCGGAGCAAGGACCGCAAGGACCGGTATCGCCCATAGACCAAAAATTATCGTTTGTTTTGATCCTTATTATGCGATCATCCCCAAAACCTGCTATTTTTTTCCAGTAAAAAGCTGCTTCGTCATCGATATGATAAATTGTTGCATAAAGCTTGTTTTTCGGTAGTTCAAATTCTTTAGTTAATAAATTCCAAGCGTAATATATAGCTTGTTCTTTAAAGTAGTCACCAAAAGAAAAATTACCTAGCATTTCAAAAAATGTGTGATGTCTTGCAGTATAACCGACATTCTCAAGGTCGTTATGCTTGCCGCCGGCTCTAAGAGATTTCTGACTAGTTACCGCTTTGTTATAAGGTCTTTTTTCCTGTCCAGTAAAAACATTTTTAAATTGCACCATTCCGGAATTAACAAACATTAAGCTAGGGTCATTGTGTGGAATTAACGAGCTAGCCGGTACATGCGTATGATTATTTGTTTTAAAGTAAGTTATAAATTTACTTCTAACTTCTTCGGTGGTAAATTTAGTCATATAAGTTATAATAATTTAGAGTTTCTTTATATACTTTGTTTCTTTTAAAAGTAGTTTAAAACAATGAGTATTAGAGATGGGAAGCGGTTCCTATCTCTAATATTAATTTATGTTTTATTTTGACTATTCTTCATTTATCGGGAGTATACTCTGAATCATGAGTAAAATAAATTTATTTATGAAAAATATTTTTGATTCGATCAAATTACATTTTGTTAAATTTGCTACAAAATTAAAAATATTTTCTTTCAAAAGAAAAAATATTGTGGTGTTACTAGGTAATAAAGGGGTGTTTCTTAGTACTTTTCTCGATAATAAATTATTAGATAAATTATTTATCCCTAATCAGGAACAGATAGACTTAAACCCCTATAAAAACTTTTTTAGTAAATTTCCAAAAAGCGATATTTATTTTTTACTTGACGGCAGCGAATGTAAAACACGGCACGATCAAATACCTATATTACAGTCAATAGTAAAACTTGATCCTATTGAACAATTTATCGAAGGTTATTTTAATAAAGAAGACATTATAGCACATTGTGTTTACAAAATTACTACTGCACCAAGTGAAATTTGGTCGACTTTAATTATGTCGTGTCCATTTGAAACACCTTTAAGTGATATAATTTCATGCATTATAGATAAAAGATCGCTTGATTTAAAAGGAATTTATTTTTTAACATTAGAGCTAAAAGTTATTATAAATAAAATAGTGCAGAATATAGAAAATGATAAATATAACGATTATTTTCAAATTTGTGTATATGCATCACAAGCTAGCGGTATAAAATTTATTATCAAACATAAAAATAATATAATAACAATTAGAAACCTTGAGTATCCATTTGATAAAACAGTCGGCTATATTCAAGGTATTATAGAACAAGAAATTAACGATTGCTTTATATTATTTAAAAACTATATAAGTAATCTTGATCAAAAAGCCTGTATAATTCTTATAGTAGATGAAGAGTTGAAATCTTTATTAGAATCAACAAATTTTGAAGATCGCCCTGTAATCTTTATACCGGTTGATAATATACTAAATAAGCAAACTCTAGAAAAAGAAAGATTTATAGATACAAATATTAGTAGGTTGTTTCTAGAATATAAGAGCTTTCCTGCTTATAATAATAATTTAAAATCAATAAAAAAACTAGTTACTATAAAAGATCTAACATTTAAATTATATAGTACATTACTTATAATATTAATATTAGTGATCAGTGTTATCAAATATAATACAAAACAGAATTACAAAGACATACACTCTATTAATGAAAAATATTATGCAACAAATCAAGAATATGATAATATAAAATATAAATATCCTTATATTAAAAATACTACTAGTCTAGCTGATTTATATGTAATAGAAAAATTACTAGAAGCACCGGTACCACTGCCATTTGATTTACTTAAAAGACTAATAATTACTTTAAATCCAGCTTTTAAATTAGAAGAAGTTAAATGGGAATTAACAAATATAGATAATATTTTGCTAGTTTCTAAGAGACAATTAATAATCAAATTAATACTTAAATATCATACTAATAATCTATCGGTAGATGAATCTCTAAAGATGCTAGATGATCATATGCAAAACGTAAAAAATAAATTATCTAATTTGCAAATAGATTATGTTATATACAAGGATAAAATACTTGATATGTTCGGTAAGGTAGTAATTCCTTTGTCGGTTAATATAATTGACGATAAAACGTAATATTCTATGTCATTCCCGCCTTAGCTAGGAATGACATAAACCATGCAACAACACTATAATAACCCAAGGTAAAAATAATGTTTGAAAAATATATTATGTATTTAAAGAATCTTATATTTTTTCAATTTATCATATATTTTTTCTTTATTTCCTTAACTATTTGGATAATAAAAAATTTTCAGCAAGAATACAGTAAATCTATTCTTGATAAACAAGTTTCACAAGAAAATCTAATGGAAGAAGTTTTAAAGCTTTATTCTGTCATTAACTCTAAAGAAGAAATATTAGAATCTTACAAAAAATATGTAGATTTAAGCGTGCCAAGTAGTGTGAGTTGCTTAAATTATCAAGAACTAATTCCCAAAATAAAAAGCTTAAGCAATAAATATAATTTAGTAGAACCTATAGATGTATCTATAAATTCAGTATTTTTTAAAAATAATGTTCAGGCGATTGAAGGAGAAAGTGAATCGATTCATGTAAATAATTATAGCATAAATAAGATTAGGAGCATGATTTACTGAAAGTTTATAGATATTCTTAGGCGTTAATACTTCTTCATTACGCACTCGTACAAAAGATATAAGAGTATTAGGAGGCATATAAGAATAAATTTCAGAGAATATTTTTAGAAAAGTCAAAAAATCTGCACATGCATATTTTATATTTATGCTAAATTAATATTATATATCAGAGAATTAGCCTCAAAATAAATTACTAAAATGAATAATGCAATAATACTTAATAACGTAAATACTAATTTATTTAAAAAGGATATTGTTAATAATTTTGTCAATAATCTTACAAAATCTACTTGCTCTACTATTGCAAATATGCTTGCTATAGATTATACGCTAAGGCTTGATTCTAAACTGGAAGCCGAAAAATATATTAATAAATGTATTTCTAAACTCAAAAATTATTTAGGTATGCGGGTTATTAACGATGATAATTTTTCCGTAGCACTAGAGTTATTTGCAATAATGATTACTTCTGAAGACGAAAATGAGCAAAATAAGAATAATATTTTAGAGCAATCACAAGATATAATAGCAAAAAATCTTGTAGAAGTTTATTTTGGAGATGAAAAAATAAATAGTACCGAAAAAGAAAAAATTAAAAATATATTTAAAACTCTTTTAAAAGAGAAGAATTTTGACAAAATAATAAATTATGCGGAATCTCATAAAAAATTATTTAAGGCTTCTATAATGTATAATTATACCATTCTAAAGCGTTACCGATCATGCCGGATATTACTACTACTTTTCTCATTGAAGTTATTGCATTGATTTAAAAAAAAGATAATAAGAGTAATATTTTATATTCTCAAGTAAAAATAGCTTTATCTATGTTTTTCATTAACCGCTTTCTTAGTTAATTTAGCATTTATTTGAGAAGGAGAAACTTTAATATTTTGTTTGATGTTTTTTGTTTTTTCTTGAGATAGAAGACTTTCTTTATTATTTTGTAATGTTTTTATAAACTTATCTATATTGCTTTGTTCTAGTTTTAGTGCATTATCATTATTCAAAATTAATTCTCCAATTTTTTCACCAATTTCAGGTGCATATCTAACGGCAAAAATTGATGCCGGTACAACTATGATAGAAAAAGCCGCTCCCGCAGTCGCAACACTAATTGCTCCGACTAATAAAGCACAAACAGCACCGGCGATTTTTCCGGTTGCTTGTTTAAATATATTACTTTTTTGTGTAAATGCTAAAAACATCTCTAATATTTTATTAAATTCTTTTTTTATATACGTGGTTGCTTCATCAATATTATTATATTTCTTCATTGCATACATTATGGAAGCCGAAAAATATATTAATAAATGTATTTCTAAACTCAAAAATTATTTAGGTATGCGGGTTATTAACGATGATAATTTTTCCGTAGCACTAGAGTTATTAAGTATTATTGCATTATTCATTTTAGTAATTTATTTTGAGGCTAATTCTCTGATATATAATATTAATTTAGCATAAATAAGATTAGGAGCATGATTTACTGAAAGTTTATAGATATT
>JAPYLE010000080.1 GCA_027293795.1 Rickettsia endosymbiont of Ixodes persulcatus | reverse complement strand
TAGAGACTTAATTGTTCCGGATCAAAGAATATCTATTAAAGACGGTGCAATAGTGCCTTGGGGTAGCACATCCTCTAAATTTATCCTAGATACATTAAAGGCTCTTGCCGATCATTATAAATTTTCTATTGAAGTACCTTTAGGTAATTCATGAATTATATCTACCATCTCCGAAACTGTTTGGCTATATATAGGAAGACCGGTTGCCGGAGAGTAAGGAATACCCACCCTTGCATATAATAACCTAAGATAATCGTAAATTTCCGTTATAGTTCCGACCGTAGAACGCGGATTTTTGGAAGTAGTTTTTTGGTCAATTGCAATAGCAGGCGATAATCCGGAAATAGATTCCACATTCGGTTTATTTTGTAAATGTAAGAATTGCCTTGCATATGAAGATAAACTTTCAACATACCGCCTTTGTCCTTCTGCATAAATAGTATCAAATGCTAAAGAAGACTTGCCTGAACCACTAAGACCGGTGATAACAACAAATTTATTCCTTGGAATATCAACATTTATATTTTTTAGATTATGCTCTTTAGCACCGCGTACCTTAATATATTCTTGGTTCATAATCACTTCACGACAAAATTTTTGAGATATTTTTTAAAAAACCTGTAGTATTATAGGATCTTTTATTTTATCATTGCAATAATAATATTTTAAAATGGGTAGTAATCTATGGCAGGTAGTTTAAATAAAGTAATATTAATAGGTAATGTAGGGCGTGATCCTGAAATTAGAACTACGGGAGAAGGAAAAAAAATCATTAATCTTTCCTTAGCAACAACCGAAACTTGGAAAGATCGCGTCACCGGCGAACGAAAAGAACGAACCGAATGGCATAGAGTAGTGATATTTAGTGAAGGGTTAGTATCTGTGGTAGAACGCTATGTTATAAAAGGTAGTAAATTATATATTGAAGGTTCATTGCAAACCCGTAAGTGGAATGATAATTCAGGTCAAGAAAAATATACCACGGAAGTTGTGTTACAAAACTTTAATTCACAATTAATATTATTAGATAGTAAAAACTCTAATAATCATACTCAAGATTCAGGACATAACGAATATAAACATCCTGAAACTAAAAATCATTCCTTTGATCATAGCGACTTAGACGACGAAATACCGTTTTAATCAAAATTGTTATGAAAAATTTTATTTGGGCAATAATATTTTTCATAACAATATTTCTTTCAGGGTGTTCTACTACTCATGATGTAGCTAGTAGGGTAAAGCATTCGCAAGATATAGCAACTCAAAATAACTTTCAGATGCAGCTAGTAAACGGAGGTGATTTTACTCTTACGACTTATCAGCGTATTACCGACCGTAACTTACCTTTTGTATTCTATATTGAAGGGGATGGGCATCTTGCAGATGGATCCACTAATTCCGATAATCCTACTCCCGTTAATCCGATGCTCTTGAAGCTTGCTACAATCGATAAAAGACCGAATATCGTTTATATAGCAAGACCTTGTCAATATACGCCTTTAGAAATGAACCCAAAATGCATTAGCGATTATTGGTTAGATAAAAGAATGGGGCAAGAAGTCGTAGATTCAATTAACAATGTCATAAATATTGTTAATAACGGACAAAAATTTAGCTTAGTCGGTTTTTCAGGCGGTGGTGGACTTACAATATTAATCGCTAGTCAAAATAGTAATGTGAAAGATATTATAACGATTGCCGGTAATTTAGATACTAAAAAGTTTGATAAATATCATAATTATCGTGGTTACTTAGTTAAATCGTTAAACCCAATAAATTATGCAAAGCAGGTTAATAATATCCCACAATTACATCTCGCCGGCATGAATGACAAAAGAGTTCCGCCTTTCATAGCAGAACTTTACGTAAAAACAAGCAGCTCACCGTGTGTAAAAAAGCAAACTTTTCCTAATATTTCTCACGCAAAAGGTTGGGATAAAGTTTGGTCTAATATATTAGATATTCCTCTGATTTGTGATAATTAGTATTTGAATTTAGAATAATCATGGCGAAAAGAAACCGATGTTGTTGCATGGTTCTAAAAAAGCGTTCTATGTCATTCCTAGCTAAAAGCGGGAATCCATTCGCTAAAAAGTATAAATACGCTGAATTTTTAAAATTAAAAGTTCAAATAATTTCACTTTTTCTGGATTCCCACTTTTAGCTAGGAATGACATAGAAGCACTAGGCTACCCCAAACAATTCTTTTTAGGCAATACCTCATACAATGCGAAATCTCCTATTGACTTTTATATAAAACAGTATAAATTTTTTACAATTTAATTTTTTATACAAAAATTATGCTAGGCTACGAAAAAAACAAAGAAGCTTAACTAAAGAGCAGAAACAAGCTGTAGGGTTGTTATCTGTAGGAACCTTATTGGAATATTTTGATCTTATGCTGTATATCCATATGTCTGTATTTCTTAATGAGCTTTTTTCCAAAAGCTGATACTTATGCTACTTCGCTTTACTCTAAGCAGCTTTATGTGCTACTTTTATCTTTAGACCTTTAGGGGCACTTGTTTTTGGATATTTAGGCGACACATATGGGCAAAAAACTACAGTAGTTATAACAACTATGATGATGGCTACTTCATGTATAGTAATGGCATCACTTCCTACTTACAATGAAATTGGTATAACAGCTTCTATTATAATAATATTATGTAGAATTGGGTATGTCCTCAATGGGAGAGGTAATAGGAACAGAAGTTTATTTAACCGAGTTTACTAAACCTTCAATACAATATCCTATTGTAGCCTTAGCTACGGTTTTCTCTACTGTAGGAACTTTCGTGGCTTTAGGGATTGCTACTATTGTTACTTCTTATGGCTTTAATTGGCATTATGCATTTGGTATCGGTGCAATTATTGCTGTTGTAGGAAATTGCTGTTGTAGGAACATTAGAACCGCATTACGAGAAACTCCTGAATTTGCCAATGCAAAGCTTAAATTACTTAAAACTTTTGAAAAAGCTAATAGAGATATATAAAGTATTAGAAAATAATCCTATTGGGAAAGAAAAAATTGATAAAAAGACAGCAATAGCTCTATTTATAATGGATTGTGCATGGCCTGTATGTTTTTATTTTGCATACATTTATTGTGGTGATATTCTTGTAACTAAATTTAACTGTACTCCTGATCAAGTTATCAAACAAAACTTCAAGCTATCTATAATAGAACTTATAAGTATAATAATAGTAGCGGCATTAAGTTATAAGATATATCCTTTTAAAATTCTAAAAGCATTATTAGGTATGTTTACTATTATAATACTACTATGTCCATATTCATTAAATAAAGCTTCAAATCCAAATCAAATATTTATTATTCAATCACTTATAATGGCTTTTGCCATCAATGTTATGCCGGCTGTACCAAATTGTTTTAGACATTTTCCAATCTTTAAACACTTTACTTCCGTAACATTTACATATGCTTTATCAGCTGCTTGTATGTATGTTATTAGCTCTTTTGGTTTTCCTCATTTAATAAAAGTCTTTGGAAACTGGGGAGTATTAATTGTTATGATTCTGACAAGTATTGGATTTGGTATATTTCATTTTGAAAGATTGGAGAAAGAAAGTGGGAATTACCCGACAAAATCTTTTGCTTCTTCTTTGGCGATGTCTGCTTAATTGATAAATATTTATAGCAGTTTTCCTTTAATATTTCTTAGTTTAAGGTACTCAGCAAGAATTATAAAATTATTAAAAGTCTCTTCTATAATCTTCTTTGCTTTCTCAGGCGACTTAGCTGCTAATGTTTGTACATTATGAATACGATCAAATAATTTTATAAGTGCGGTATCATATCTTTTTTGCTTAATTAATAGGGGCAGATTTTCTTCGACACTAATTTTTCCATAAGGTTTAACCCTAGTTAAACCCTCTACATGTTTTGCTACTTCTTTACCAAAAATCTTGATGATCATTTCTTCTGTAAGTTCTGTATCCTCAATAGTATCATGAAGTAGTGCAACTTGCAGCATAATAGTAGTATAAAGCTTAGGAGCTTCATCTGCCGCAAATGCAGCTAGCATAATCGCCGCTTCAATCGGGTGTGAATAGTGAGGATTGACGGATTTGTGAGCCATAATATTTGCGAGCGTAATACATCCCTTTCTTGATTTCAAGGATATCCATAGGATTTTTTACTTTAGTGTTTAAATATTCAAGTTTATCAAGTAATTTTTTACCATAAACACAAATTTCAAACTTTTCTTTCCAAGAGCTTAAATCTTCCATAAAAAGTTATTTTATTTATATTAATAATAGTTGATTACAATTAAAAACAAAAATTAAAAAATTGCAATAATAAATAGCTTTTTAACTTTAAGTACATTAATAACTTTTAGTTATTTTGCATTTTAGCAACTATAATCCTAGTTTATTGGTTTGTAAAAGATTCAGCAGTTAATCAAGGATAATCGATACAGTTCAAAGTGTGATTGGTTTATATACTTACAAATTTATCGAAAAATGAAGAATGGCGCACCCTAAAGGATTCGAACCTCTGACCCACAGATTAGAAATCTGTTGCTCTATCCAGCTGAGCTAAGGGTGCTAAACATTTACGGTAAACTTTATATCAGTTTAAGCAAAATTTTTCAAGGATTCTTTTTTTATTAGAAATAATAAGCAAATGTGATAAAAAATATTCATGGATAAGTTCTACAATTACAATTCTTCTTCACATCAGACTTTACTTAATCTTAAAGTAAAGCCTAATTCTAAACAGAATCTAATTAGCGATTTTGTAATTATTAACAATATTCCGTATCTAAAATTATCTATAAAAGCTGCAGCTGAGCAAGGTAAAGCTAATGAAGAAATCATAAATTACCTAGCAAAAGAATGGCAATTATCACGCAGTAATATCGAAATTATTAAAGGTCATACTCATAGCTTAAAAACGATATTGATAAAAAATATTGATGAAGACTATTTAAATTCGATTATTAATTCCTATATTAAATAAGAGGATATTGTTGCTAGGCTGCCAATGTCATTCCCGCGTAGGCGGGAATGACATTAAGAGTATTTACCAAGCTATGCATGCCATAAAGCTTAAATTTCCTTAAAATGAGGAAAAAATAATTTATAAATTGGTTTAATATGACACAGGAAAAGAAAAAGTTTGATGCCGAGGTTGGCAAGATTTTAAATTTAATGATTCATTCTCTTTATAGTAATAAAGAAATTTTTATGAGAGAGTTAATTTCCAATGCTTCAGATGCTTGCGATAAACTACGTTATTTATCTCAAAGTAATAATACATTAGTAGCAGGGGATAGTAACTTTAAAATTACGGTTAAAATTGATAAGAATAACGGACAAATTATTATTCGTGATAACGGTATAGGCATGAATAAAGAGGATTTAATCAAGAACCTTGGTACCATCGCAAGATCAGGGACAGCAAATTTTCTTAAAAACTTATCTGGTGATTCTAAAAAAGATAATATGCTAATCGGTCAATTTGGCGTTGGGTTTTATTCAAGTTTTATGGTAGCCGATAAAGTGACTGTAACTTCAAGAAAAGCAGGGGAAGATAAAGTCCATGTTTGGGAATCAGACGGGCTTGGTGAATATACTGTCTCAAATTCAGATAAAGAATTCACAAGAGGTACGGAGATTGTTTTACATATCCAAAAGGAAGAAGATAATTTCCTTGATCATTTCAGGTTAAAGCATATTGTTAAAAGCTATTCCGATCACATAGCAGTACCGATATATTTCTTTGATGAGAACGGCAACAGCGAAATACAATTAAATTCCGCATCTGCATTATGGACAAGACCGAAATCAGAAATTACGGAAGCACAATATAAAGAATTTTATAAAAGCTTATCTTACGCCATAGATGATCCGTGGATTACTCTGCATAATAAAAACGAGGGTGCTATAGAATTTACTAACCTACTTTTTATTCCCTCAAGCAAAACATTTGATTTATTCCATCCTGATCGCAAAAGGCGAGTAAAATTATATATAAAAAGAGTATTTATTTCTGATGAGAATATTGATTTAATTCCGTCATATTTAAGATTTTTACGAGGTGTGGTTGATTCAGCAGATTTACCGCTAAATATTAGCCGTGAATCACTACAGCATAATAGCGTACTTGAGAAAATCAAAAATGCTATTACAAAAAGAGTACTTGGTGAACTTAAGAAAAAGAAAGAAGAATCACCTGAAGAGTATAATAAGTTCTGGGCTAACTTCGGCGGTGCTTTAAAAGAAGGATTATGTGAGGCTACTACCGATCATGAAAAATTATTAGAGGTATGTATATTCAGAAGTGCCTTGCATAATAAAATGATCAGCCTTGACGAATATATAGCGAATTTTAAAGAAGGGCAAAATACTATATATTATTTAAGCGGTGATAATCCCGATAAATTACTTTCAAGCCCGCAAATCGAAGGATTGTTGAGTAAAAATATTGATGTATTACTTTTCACCGATACTGTTGATGATTTTTGGGTCAATGTTAATAGCGAATATAAAGGGCATGCTATTAAATCTACTACTAGAAGCGATATCGATGTAGAGCAAACTACTTCACCGTCTGAGGAAAAAAATACAGATAGTAAAAAATCCGATGATGAATATAAATTGCTAACCGATTATTTTAAAGAGACACTAGGGGATTTAGTTAATGATGTTAAGATATCTAAAAAACTTACTTCAAGCCCTGCTTGTCTTGCAGTTAGCGAATCTGCTATGGATATTCGTATGGAGAGGTTTTTAATAGAGCAAAAGCAAATAGCTAATGCCTCCGCTAAAAATTTAGAGCTAAATCCTAAAAATAAAATTATAGAGAAAATCTTTCACGACTTAAAAATAAATAATAAAAATAATAAAGAGCTAGTTAATCTAATGTTTGATCAAGCCTGTATTTTAGAGGGCGAACCTGTAGCTGATACCGGTGCGTTTTCAAAGAGATTAAACGATATTGTACAAAAAGCCATATTATAACTTTAAATTTCTTTAATTTTAATGTAGAATGGTTGCAAACGTGAAATCCATTGTCATCCCGCAACCTGATCGCGAGATCTAATAGAGATAATAATATTTTTTATTGTTTTTATAGATACCGTGTTCAAGCCACGGTATAACACAGTGCGTCTTACAATTCACATAAAAAATTTCTAACAAACCAATAGTTCTAATGTTTTATTACGATACTATATTTAGCAAACATATAGATAAGATCAAAAGCGAAGGAAGATATCGAGAGTTTAAAGCTTTAAAAAGACAAGCAGATAATTTTCCTTTTGCAGAGCATGAAGATAAACAAATAGTTATGTGGTGCATTAATGACTATTTGGGTATGAGTAAACATACAAAAGTAATGCAAGCTTCTATAGATGCTTTACTAAAATACGGTGTTGGATCAGGCGGAACCCGCAATATCGGCGGTAATAATACTGCCATTCTTGAACTTGAGAAAGAGCTTGCAAGTTTACACAATAAAAAAGCAGCTTTAGTTTTTACATCTGGTTTTGTTGCAAATGATACAACGCTTGCAAGCCTTGCTAAAATCATGCCGGATATAGTATTTTTCTCCGATGAGCTAAATCATGCATCAATAATTGCAGGAATTACAAGTTCAAGAGCCGAGAAATATATATACAGACATTTAGACGTTAAGCATCTAGCAGAGCTTCTGCAATCAGTCGATGTTAATAGGCCGAAAATTATTGTTTTTGAATCGGCCTACTCTATGGATGGTTTCTTCTCGCCTATCAAAGATATAATTAACTTAGCCAAAAAATATAACGCTTTAACCTTTATCGACGAAGTTCATACGGTCGGTTTATACGGTAAGCATGGCGGG
>JAPYLE010000079.1 GCA_027293795.1 Rickettsia endosymbiont of Ixodes persulcatus | reverse complement strand
GAGAGCACATCATCTAGAGCTTTGAATAGTTTCATTCTTAAATCGTAACTGTAACTGCTTGCCATAACTTATTTATTATTATTTATAACATATATATTAGCATAGTATGTACCTATTTACTATGGTCTAGCTATATTTTATTAATTAACTGTAGACTAAATAATTTAAAAAATCAATTAGCTACTAAAATAGTGTGCATAATTTTATACCTGAGGTCAATAAATAGTATTAATAAATTAATATCATTTAATTAAGATTAGTTAATTTTACAATACATATCTAATGCATGAAAATATCGATTTCGTTCCAGCCGAGTAAATCTAGATTAGCTCTTGTCGGTAAAAAACGGAAAATATCTTGTGCAAGTTCAAACCTATTTTCTTTAAGTAGCATTTTTTGTAAAATATCTTTTAACTGATGCAAATAAAGTACATCTTTGGCTGCATATTCTTTTTGCTCTGAAGATAAATTGTCGACCCCCCAATAGGAAGATTGTTGTTGTTTTGAAATATTTATATTAAGTAATTCTCGGCATAAATCCTTAAGCCCGTGGCTATCGGTATAGGTTCTTACTAGTTTTGAAGATATTTTAGTACAAAAGATATTTTCTAGCTCAATTTCTAAATATTTTTTTATGGCTGCTAGATCAAACCTTGCAAAATGAAATATCTTACATCTGCTTTTATCTGATAGTAAGGCTTTTAAATTAGGAGCGGTATAATTTTGATTTTCAAAATGCACAAGATGGGCTTCGCCGTTGCCGTTACTAAATTGTAGCAAACATAGTTTATCTCTATGTAGATTTAGCCCCATTGTCTCGGTATCCATAGCCAGATCCCCTTCAAGCCTAAAATTATTCGGTAAGTCGTTTTGATAAATGTGAATGGTCATAATTTATGTTCAATTCCTTTTAATCAATAGTGTTGTTGCATGGTTCATTTTTTTAATGGATTGCCGCTTGCAATGACGATACCTACTTTTGGTTAGGAATGTCTTTTGTTGTAAATACTTGCTCATTTGGAGCAGCTACTCCTAAAACTTTCTTTGCTTGTTCTTCTAACATATCTTTATTTAACGATTCTGTGCGGAGTAATTTGACGTTATGTTCAAGTTCTACTCTTTCTGCTTGCACGCCTTTTAATTCATCATAAGCTTTTTCAAGTTGTCTATTTTTTTTTAAATATGCAATAATCCCTTTGTTACCATATATGCAATGAAAAACAAAATATCCAAGCAGTAAAGCTAAAAAGATGTTTAAAATTATTTTTTTAGAATTGTTATTTAAATGTATTAAATTCATAAGCATCATAGTATCTTAGTAAATTTGTATTGTCATCCCGCGAGCTTGTAGCGGGATCCAGTTTAAAATACTAAAATTACTAGTATTTTTCATTGTTTTTTGGATACCATGGTCA
>JAPYLE010000078.1 GCA_027293795.1 Rickettsia endosymbiont of Ixodes persulcatus | reverse complement strand
TACTATACTCATTAAATAACGATGATAGGATTTAAATAACACATTATATTTTTGTTTGGAAAAAACAGGATATGGTACTATATAGACATTATTAGAAGAAGGAATCGCTTTTTCAAGCTTATTTAGCATAAAAGGCATATTATAATTATGCTCTACTAAAATTATTGAAGTAAGATTGTAAGTCACAATAAAATCAACCGCTTTCTTAATATTATCTTCTTCAGAAATTGTTTTATTCGGAGCAAGTATTACTTGTTGTTCTATTACGCTATGTTCTTTTAGCAAATTTTTTAATTGCCCCGCAGATTCTATACCGGTAATAAATAATATAGGTGCATAGCCTGCCTTAAGCATTGCAATACTGGTTTCAATTTTATGCCCTCCTCCTACAAATACTATTATTGCATTAGTAGTGTTACTGTTAAGCTTATAAGAATTTATTAAATATACATAATAACCAAAACCACCGATCCAAAGAGCAAAAATTGCTAAAATTGTGAGTAAAAATTTTCTGATCATTTAAATATTTTGTTAAATTCAGTTTGAATAATTTTATCAAATTCAGACATTTCAATATGAACTCCTAATTGATTTAAAGATGTTACTAAAGAATTTTCAAATCCACAAGGAATAATCCCACCAAACTTACTTAAATCTGTTGAAATATTTATAGCTACACCGTGATATGTAACCCATTTTCTTACCCTAACACCTATTGCAGCAATTTTAGCAAATTCATCTTTCCTTACTTTTACCCAAATACCTACTTTATCTTTAATAATATATGCTTTAATTCCAAAATAATTTAAGCTATTTATAATCCATTCTTCAAGCATTTTTATATATAGCTTTAAATCTTTGCTGCGATTCGGTGAAGCTAAATTAAGAATTGGATAAATAACACGCTGACCCGGTCCATGAAAAGTAAATTTACCGCCACGTCCTGTGTAAATTACCGGAATATCACCGTAATTTAATAATTCTTCTTGTTTATAATTAGTACCAGCAGTGTATACTTCAGAATGTTCAACTAAATAAACAATTTCCAACTCATTAGCATTAATTACCTTATTAACATAGTTTTCCATTAATTTCAAAGTAACCTGATAATCTGTAAGATTCGGTATAGTTACAAACTGTACCATATTAGCTGCTTAACTCGGATTTATATTTTAATATTAATGCATCTAAAATTGCTACGGTTTCAGCATCCAAATTACCGGAAAAATTACTAGGACGAAAATGCATTTGAAATGAAATTATAATATCTTTCATTTTAGATTCTAAAACTCCGGTAACTTCAAGTTTATAACCGTATGTAATAAATTTTTGCTGAATTGCCATAATATCGGTTATATTGATTTGCAGCAGCAATTCGTTAAAAGTTTGCTCATCATACCATGCTCCTATACTGTTATCATAATATAATAGCTTCCAAGGAAATAGCGGACCTGGGTCCTGTTTTCTACCTGGAGCAATATCAGAATGCCCAACCACTCTAGTAGGTTTAATATCATATCTAGCAATAATCTGTTTACACAAACTTATAACACTATTAATTTGCCTTTCCGAATAAGGTAACCACATTACATCATTATTTTTTGCATCTACTTTAAAAGCAGGATTCACGATTTCAATGCCGATTGATGTATCATTAATACACTCATGACCTTGCCAGTAACTTACTCCGGCATGCCATGCTCTATCATGTTCTTCTACTAATTGAAATATATGTTCAGGGTTTTCATCGTTTATTAAATAATGGCTACTTAACTTTTCACCGGTTAGAAAATCTAAAGATTGCTTAAAATCACACTGTGTATAATGTAGCACTAGGAATTTAGTTTATCAAACCCCACAGCTCTATAAGATGTTTTATCGATTACTATCATAGGATAAAATTAAAAAAAAGATGTTAATCTTATTTAAAAGCGGTGCTGTTGCACGGCTTCTATGTCATTCCCGCATAAGCGGGAATGACATAGAGCAGGCTTTCCGAACCATGCAACAACGCCGCTTCTATCTAGCTAGGGATCATCTTAAACGTTTGTACAATACATGGTCAAGCCACAGTATGACATCGATATAACGTTCATATAGTAACAATATCATATTAAAGTTTAATAAGTTAGAGATATTTTTTGATGGTGCCGGATATCGGATTTGAACTGATGACCCACCGCTTACAAGGCGGTTGCTCTACCACTGAGCTAATCCGGCATATTAATATGATTATAGAGAAAAGGGAACTATTTAGAAATAAGTATATAATTCCCTGATCGTAAGAGTTGTTGCATCGATCAATTTTTTCCATTGTCATCCCCCCACGACTTGATCGTGGGATCCACTTAAAAATGCTAAAACAACGTATTTTCTAAACTGCTTTACTGGATCCCACGATCAAGTCGCGGGATGACACAGGTTACTGGATTTCTGCTTTCGCAGGAATGACAATATAGAAACAAACTAAGCTTCTTTAGCTTCCTTTTTACTTGGTCTAGGTTTGCGATTTTTTGCTTTAACTGCCATTTCTTTTTTGATTTTCTCAGGAAGAATAACGCCCGCTCGCTCAATAAACTTTGCGACTCGCTCGGTTGGTTTAGCACCCGTACTAAGCCAATATTCTATACGATCTTTTTTTAAAACCACACGCTCACTATTATCTAAAGCAAGCATTGGATTATAAGTTCCAACTTTTTCTAAAAAGTCACCGTCACGAGGTGCTGTTGCGTTAGCTACCACTACACGGTAAAAAGGACGCTTTTTAGCACCGCCTCTAGCTAAACGAATTTTTACTGCCATACATTACTTACAATTATTTTATTTTTTCTTCTTTAAAAAGAACATGTTTTCTAACTATTTTATCATACTTACGAAAAGAAAGCTTCTCGGTTTGGGTCTTCGGATTACGTTTTTTTACCCAAAAAACACCCGTGCCAGCAGTACTTACTAGCCTTACCAAAACATTTTTATTTTTCTTTGCCATTAGCTGACACCTTAAATCAAGATATTATTTATTATTCTAAGAAGAGCAGAATAAAACGAAATTGAAAAATAGTCAAGTAAAATGAAATAATTTAACTAGCGACCGAATAAACGTTCTATATCTTTAAGTTTTAATTCAATATAAGTAGGTCTGCCATGATTACATTGTCCTGAAAACGGCGTATTTTCCATTTGACGCAGTAAAGCATTCATTTCATCCACCGATAATTTTTGCCCTGCTCTAATAGAGTAATGACAGGCATAAGTGTCGGTTACATGCTTGATTAACTCCGTCAAAGCTATATTTTCGCCAAAGTCCGATAAATGATCGGCGAGATCTTGGATTAACTTTTGTACATTTACATCTCCAAGGATATTTGGAATTTCGGTTACTATAATAGACTTTTCACCAAATTTTTCTAAAGTTAAACCAAGTTTAGATAATTTTTCCCTATGCTCATACAAGCAATCTGCTCTTTTTTCATTTGGCAGCTCTACTATTTCAGGAATAAGTAAACGCTGCTTTATGAGTTCTTCCGTCTTAATATAATTCTTTATTTTTTCATATCCAAGATGCTCATGTGCTGCATGTTGATCGGTAATTACTATACTATCTTTGGTTTGCGAAATAATATAAGTCGTATGAAGCTGAGCTTTAGCTGCTCCAAGTTTACATTGTTTACGGATTTGCTGCTCGTGTCCTATACGATTTTCTACTTCCTGCTCTATTTTAGCATGTGGCAATGTATCGATTAGTTTTTGACAAATATGATTTTGCGCTATTTTAGGCGTACTAGCTGAACTATAAGACCTATAATCCGCCGATTTACTATTAATATTTACCTCTTTATTTATAGTCGGTTGTTTATTGATCAGAGGGTTTTTAAATAACTCGAGGGTATCAGAGGCGATAGTAGTAGAAGTAACATGGCTTTTATTTGTTAAAGCATTTTTAATCGCTTCTATTAATAAGTTTCGTACATAATTCGGGTCATGAAACCTTACCTCTGCTTTTGCCGGATGTACATTAACATCAACAAGTTGTGGATCAATTTGTAAGAATATAGCACATAGCGGATAACGATCACGGGCCAAATAGTCTTGATATGCTACCCTTAAAGCTACTTGCAGTAATTTATCCTTTACCGGTCTATTATTGATAAATAAAAACTGATCTTCACTTGAAGCTCTATTATATGTCGGGATACTAGTATAGCCGCAAATAGAGAAATCCAGTGTTTTGAAATCTATATAAGCGGCATTTTTTATAAAATCATCACCTATTACATTGATTATACGCTGTTTTAGGTTAGTTTCTGCATCTTTATTTTGTCCCTTTAGTTTTAAAAAATTCTTGCCGTCATGTGTTAAACTAAAAGAAATTTCAGGATGTGCTAGAGCGATTTTCTAAACATTCATACTTTCGGTTTTCGTGGTGAAGCATTACCTTCGATTGCCGCTATTAGCAAAATGCTAATTACTTCTAAAAAACGAGGAACTGACAAAGCATTTCAAATTAAATTAATTGGCGGCAATGAA
>JAPYLE010000077.1 GCA_027293795.1 Rickettsia endosymbiont of Ixodes persulcatus | reverse complement strand
CGACTATAGTAAACAGTACGTAATTTCCTGACGTATTGAACTCATGGTGCTTGTGATGCTAACGCATCATGGCGCACATGGCAAGCTAAAGCTTTTCCATCTGGAAGATGGAGGTTTTAACCACCAAAGGGACTATAAATAATCTTATTGACTCTGAAAAACTATTGCCAAAAGTAACAAAATTGCATAATGATATAAAAGAAATGAGGCAAGAAAATAAAGGCAATAAAAATCTTGAAAATATATATACAAAAGCCGAGAAAGTTGCCGCAATTTCAGAAATATCAAAAGAACCGCCTCGAAAAATTATTGAAATAGCAAATAAAAATCCTAATAATAAAGCTTCCCTAGAGAATGTTTTAGAGGCTGTTAAATATATACCAAAAAGTAAAGATGAAGTAGAAGAAAAAATAGCAGAACTAAAAAGTAATATTGAAATGGCAATTCCAAAAGATATAAATATTGACAAATTAAATTCTGTAAAGAATACTATTTCCAATAATCTAAATGAAACTAAAATAGAATTATTAAAAGTATTAAATCCGGAAGCTTCTTTTGCCAAAAAGATAGAATCCTTATGTAAAGCAGCAGAAAAAGCTGCAGAAATTGCAAGTGACATAAAAAAAATAATAGGAATAATACCCGGAAGTAAGGAACTCGGAAATGTTATAAGTTTAGCAATAAAAACTAACTTATTACCGCCTCCGGTCTTAGCAGTTGCAAAGCTAGCTCCTGATATAGCTAACTTAGTTAATATAGGTAAAGCAGTGGTTACGATGCTTTCTAAAACACAAAACTTAACTCAACAACCAGGAAGAGCAAAATAGTGTCTAATTCTAATACTCATATTTTAATTGCCGTAGGCTGCTTAGCATTAATAGTAATATTTTTAATATATAAGAAAATAGCAGCACGTAAAAAAAATATATTACCTGCTGAAGGAAGTAATGTTGACGGTACCCCAAATGTTGCTCTTAATAGTAAAAAACCAGAGAATAAAAAGCTAACATTACAAGAAAGAATAGAATTATCTTGGAAATTTCTTTATGACATCACAGAAATTATTTTAAATAAATTCTCTAAAGAAGATGTTATTCAAGTGAATAAATGCGGTCAGGTTTTACTTGAAAACGGTGTTAGATATGAACATGTAGTTGACCTTGCAATCCCTCAAGTCAAATCTCATACCCAAGCAGTTGAACAAGAACAATCTAAAGGTAAAAAAGCTTTAGGGGTATAATATACTCCCCTTCAAAGCAAGTTTAAAATATTGGGTAACCAAGATGAAAGGCAACTTCTGCCTTTATTACAAATTTAATTATGTTTTTTATCTTTATACCTATTATATATATTACTTTTTAGGAATAAACTCCGATTAAGTTAGATTATAAAAGGTAGCATTCCTAGCTAAATAGGTAAATTTTATTTAAAATATGTCAAATATATATCTTGTTACTATATCGTTTAATAAAAGTAAGCAATTCTTATTAAAGGATTACGACACGGGGGTTGGCATTTACTTTGGCAATTTGCAGCTTCTTTGTATAAAAATGGAAATATATTAAATAATGTAGAATTTTTTAGCCCAACCAAAAATAGTTTGGTTTTTTACGGTGTAATTCCTAATAAAGATGCTTTGTATGATTCACATTTATGCCATCATGCATTAGAAGCAAAAAATAAATTAAAGCAACTAGGCGTAACAACCAATTATAAGATAACAGCTGACTATATTAGTGAAACACCGCTTTATATAGAAGAAAATATTGAAAATGCAAAATTTCTCTATTTATATCCTATTTCATGGTCAAAAGCTTATGAAGAGTAGCTTGTATTACGTACTGATAAAGGGAAATATCTACCTTTATATATAATAAATAATGATAAAGATCCTTATCTTGAAGAAGATATTACTTCTTGGAAAAATGATTATGCGGCGGCTTATAGCCTATGGCTTTCAAGCCATAAAATTAGAGCCATTAATGGAAAAACAATTATTAGAATTAGATAGTGATATTTCTATAGAAGGAAGAAAAATTAGTAAGCGAATATAAAAATGTTTGAAAAAGAAAGTTTTTTATCCTATAGCAGAACCGGTATCAGGAAACTCATATGCACGTTCTAATTATTCAAATTGTCCATCTTGTGAAAAAGATTGGCAATTAAAAACAACATTTTATGGAATATTTGATTATAAATGTAATAAATGCCTTTTATTAGGTTATGAACTTCATAGTTAGTTTTGTTTCCTAGAATTAGGATACTGATGTGTCAACACTTTTCCGGACAGTTGTTCATGCACATTTTTGTATTTCTTCATATTGTACTGGTGATAGATAGTCATAGAAGAATGCATTCTTATACGGTTGTAAAATACCTCTATATATTCAAATATGGTATGTTTT
>JAPYLE010000076.1 GCA_027293795.1 Rickettsia endosymbiont of Ixodes persulcatus | reverse complement strand
TTGTCTCTTAATAAATCCTGTTGTAATGGATAAATTATTGGCTGTCTCTCCAAAAAACTCTTGGCATAGTTTTGCTAAGTTTACTATTTCCCCCATAGTACAAATTCTCACAATTTAGTTGTTAATCTTGCAAAAATTTATACTATATATTAGCTTCTTTTTAATTCATAATTTACTACCGTAATACCAGTATAACCTACTTGCTTTTCTTAACTTGATGCGTATGGTAGGCATGTAGGGATCAATTGACTATATAAATGAAGATATAATATTGCAGATAATTAGGGATAAAAACTTATTAGGTAAAAAACAAGCTATTAATTTAAAAACTATTATTAAAGAAGCAATTATCGATAATGAGATAATGATCGATATATTATATGAAAATAAAATATTGCCGCTGATAGGCAATATTTCTTATATACATATGTAGTGAATGGTTATTTTATATATGAAGATGTTCACGGTAATAAAATAACTGCTATAAACGATCTAAAAATATTGTTTAGTCATAATAATATTTTGAGATCTATAATGTTGATCAAGAAATATTATTTTTACAAATTATTAGAAAAAAATTCGCTCATTTAACTAGTATCAAAGCAAAATATGCTCTTGAATTTAAAGCAGGACCAGTTGTTGCTAGGAATATTAATTATACCAATAAAGTAATAATATTTTTTGTTGTGTTTATAGCAACATTGATTTATCTGCCGGTTTTATTCCATGTTGCTAATAATATAAGTTATTGTTTGCAAAATATTTTGAAATCTTTATTATTTATAAGAGCAATAAGAGAATTGCCTTCGGTACGGTTACATGGCTCTTTTGATGTCACTACCGTGAAAGCATTGTTGTACATAGATTGAAAAATGCGTTCGGTGTCATTCCCGCGGCTTGATCAGCTTTGGTGCATGGATCGAAAAACACGTTTGGTGTCATTCCCGCGGCAGTGGGAATCCAGTAAAACCTAAAAAAACTTGTTTTTTTAAGTTTATTTTGTCAATTAATGTATAATGTTTATACCGGTATTAAGGTTATTTTTCTGGATCCCCGCCTACGCGGGAATAACATAGAGGAGTGCAGGAATAACATGAGACGTGATTTCCTATCGTCTTCAACACATTATAATCATTGCATGGATGACAGAGTGAGTAGTATCCAAGATTATCAGATGAAACCAAAAATTTCTCAAAATGAGGAAAAAGCTTTGCCGATTTATACAATTTTAGTACCGTTATATGAATTAAGTAAGTTAAGGTCAATAATAAAAAATATTTTATTAATTAACTATCCGAAAGATAAGCCAGATGTCAAAATAATTATCGAAGATGATGATCACTTAATGATTAAAGAAATAGCTTTATATAATTTACCGTCTTACTTTCATGTAGTATTTGTTCCAAAAAGTTTACCTAGAACTAAACCGAAAGCACTTAATGATGCTCTAGAATATTCACGGGGTGAGTATTTAGTGGTTTATGATGCTGAAGATAAACCTGAAGCTGATCAGTTGCTTAAGGCTCTAGCAATGTTTAGAAACTTGCCGTCCGAATATGCTTGTCTTTAAGCTAAGCTTAATTTTTATAATAAAAATGAGAATATTTAAACCAAAATGTTTAATATAGAATATAGTTTGAATATATCTTGAAAGGATTAAGTTTGCTAAAACTTCCTATACCTCTTGCCTCTTTAAATTCTTCTTTATAAGATAGGTTATACAAGAGGTCTAAAAAAATTTTTGCTCTTTCCCCTTGAACTAACAAAAATAAAACATATATAGTATGTACATTTAGAGATTTAATAATTGGAGGTTAAAATGTCTTTTAAACCATTACATGATAGAATTGCAATAAAGCCTATCGAACACGAAGAAAAAACTAAAG
>JAPYLE010000075.1 GCA_027293795.1 Rickettsia endosymbiont of Ixodes persulcatus | reverse complement strand
TTATATGATTAATAGGCATATTGGTACACATGAGCCAGACATGATTTTGCACATACGGGTCGCATAAGCTTTAGCTTCATATGCGACTTCTAGTCGCTATAAAACAAACTTTCATCTGAAAGATGAAAGTGGTTGATTCTTCCTTGCTTCGTCAATTACTTTGTAATTTTCCTCGCAATGACCTAAACTTTTCAAGTCATCAACTGCTTCTAGGCAATATCAGTGAAATATTGTAACAGAGCATCGACATAATCACCTACTTTCTCATATGTTAAGCCTTCTCCATATAGTTCGGTTGCGTTAAACGTATATTCTACTCTACAACAATACTGCCTATAGTGCCACGGTAATAAGTCCCGAGGTCATACATAGCTTCGCTATAAATAGCAGGAGTAGAGAATATGCCCTTATTAACAGCTTTGATTTTATATTGATAAGTCATTTCGTGATCGAAAATAGTGCCGAAAATCATCAATCTATCGTCACGACGGTTTGTATAGATAGGTTTCCCAATAGATATATCTACATTATTATCTCGCGGCTGTAATATATTTATATTATTATCCAGTAAAAGCTCAAATCCTGCCGGTAATAAGTCAAGTATAACCATATGACTTAGGGTTTTATTGCTACCTAATCGCATAGTGATTTCTACCGTAATATTATCACCTAATTTTACTTTGCTGACTTCTTTATTATTTTCATCAAGATATTTTTTGGTTATTTCTACGCCTTTAACTATTTCTTTATTTTCTTTTAAAACTTTGTCATAACCTGAAGTTAGAAGTTGATAGAAAAAGCCGTTACTTGAGGAAGTTAAGTCGATTTCTTTAGTTTCCTTTACCGGAAGTTCTGTAAGCATTTTCTTATTGTTTTCTAAAGTAACCTCCCCGTTAGAATAATTCACCTTAATAGTACTTTCATCGACATTATTTATATTATCGGCATAGGCAAGGTTTGCCATAATTGCGTAACTTGCCGATAAGCTATTATAGTTATCTTTAGCAAAGAGAGCTATATCTTGTACAATTTTTGAGTCAAAGTTTTTTAGTCTTTCAGGGAAATGCAGAGAAATTAAGTATAAATACTGACTATATTTTATTAGAGGATTATAATATTGATAGTCTGTTTTCGATATCGGTTTATTTAGAGTAAACTTATCTAATAATTTATCCGCTTCTTCATTCATTTGGAGCATTTTATAGCTAGCTGCTAAATAAACGCTAGTCAAATCATCCTGCCACGTATTTTTATGGTACTCGTCTAAATATTTTAAAATATTTGCAATATAGCTTGTAGTAATAACACTATTTTTCGTCAGGATATAAACCGCATATGCTTTTTCTCTTGCTTCGTTTAAAGAGCTAATTGATCTATTCGCCATGTTCTCTAAGTAGTAAATACCTTGATTAAAAATATCACTTGGAACTGCTAAATATCTAGTTGCTCCCTCGCTTAAGAAATGCATAGTATAAATGGAAATAAAAGGATCGGAGTCATCGTTAAAATTGTTCCAATATCTAAATCCACCGTCATAGTTTTGACGTTCCGATAAGTTTTGAAAAGCTCTTAATAATGATGTGTCAACACTTTTCCAGACAGTTGTTCATGCGCACTATATATTCAAATATGGTCTGTTTTGCTTCCTCCCTAGTTTTAAATTTATGTTGATACACTAATTCTGTTTTTATAGTATGAAAAAAACTTTCAGCAACAACGTTATCCCAGCAATTGCCTTTACGACTCATACTCTGTTTTATACCATGTTGTTTTATAATTTTTAAATGACTGTCAGAACAATATTGACTAGCTCTATCATAATCAGGAGTTTTGCACTTAGCAAAATTGCGTATCAGCTAGAAGCCATCTAATGTTGTTCTGAATTGATGTTTTTATAACTTCCCTTTTAGAAAAAATATTACTAAATTTAAATTATTGGTTTAACTATTGTTAACCATTACTTAAGCTCTAAAATTAATAAGGTAATATTAAAACAAACATGTGGTATTGAACGCTGTCAGGCACGCACAGGCCGAGCTCAGAGAAATCATATTTGCCTTGCCGTATTTGCTTGGCTCGATATGAACAAAAGAAGGATAAATAAAAAAATTACTTTATATCAACAAAATTGGGAAGTTATAAAAACATCAATTCAGAACAACATTAGATGGCTTCTAGCTGATACGCAATTTTGCTA
>JAPYLE010000074.1 GCA_027293795.1 Rickettsia endosymbiont of Ixodes persulcatus | reverse complement strand
TATTGGTTTAAGATTAAGAACGAAATAAGAAAAGTTACGGGGCAATTCAAAGATATCAGTATGGCTGTAGAACACGTACTAAAGTTTATTTAACTGTACCTATTTCCTATGGTCTAGCTATACAGTAGGTATTTGTTGTTTTCTCATTAATTCTCCTAAATTTATAAATTATTAATTATTTTAGGAAGAATTGTTAATTAGCTATGTTTCTTAGGTGTGAGGGCGATGTCATTCCTGCGAAAGCAGGAATCCAGTAATCAACAAGCATAAACACTATTAGTAGTTTAAATTGCCTCACTTTTTTTCTGGATTTACCGCTTTTAGCTAGGAATGACATCAAGAGCGTTTTCCGATCCCTGCAAACAATGCCACGCAGGGATGACATAGTATGGCGAATAACACTGAGCTAATTTGCAATTCTCCTAGGCTCTGTGAAGAAAAATCTAATTATTTATATTTTTCTTCACAGAGCCTAGGTATAAGATTATAAATTTAGAAACAACAACGCAACAAACTAAGTTGAATTGATTATTACTTAATTGATTAAGAATTGTTAATTTATCACGATGAATTACTTACTGAAGTTTTATATTTTCCATATCCCAGTCATGAGAAATAGTATTATATCTCAATATATAAGGCTTAGTATCTATAGAATCTAGAGTTACATCCGCAATCATATTATCATGTGATGAGATAAGTTCATTATAACCAAAATTAGCGTAATAAGGTTGATAATTTCTAAATCTAACCGTTATAAATTGCTCTTTAGTAATAGCAGGTAAGAATTTCACCAAATCATCAATATTACTTAATTTCAGATCTTTTATTTCAAGAATTTGTAATCTATAAACATTTTTATAATCTTTAGTAAAAAACGTTGGTATAGAGCTAAAGCTACTACCCGATTGAACGGAAGCTATACTTAAAGCTTTAAGCGGAATCCCTGCTTTATCGCTAAAATAATCATCGGTTTCAAAAAACACGGCACCGCCAAAATTTACCATTCTAGTGATTTTATTACTATTTATATCATATAAATCTACTGCTTGTTCTAGCTTTTTCCTGTCACGAAATATGGTAAGCTTAATAGCTATTCCTTTAAAATTATCCATTTCTTTATCAAATAACGCTAGATTACCGCCGAGTTCCTTATCATTTACTGCCCAAATAATATCACCGGCTTTTAAAAGCTTTTCGGCAGGTGAGCCTGCTAGAATTGTCTTAACGCTTATCACTCTATTTCTACTATCAGGAAATTTATTTATATATTTATCCATTTCTTCTTTAGGGAAATTATGATGTTTAACTGCTTTATTTAAAGAATACAATTCGCTTACTACTCCAATATGATTCCGCTTTGGTTCTTTATTATTCTTCAAACTTTCCAAAGTGCGAGCTACATAATCACCGTGCAACGCTAAAGAATGGGTTTTACCACCGCCATATAATATAGCCTCAATCTTATCATTTAACACCGGTGAACCGCTGGCACCTCCTGTAGTATTTAAATTAATAACATAAGTACATTGCGGCATCATACCTGTAATATCATAAGGATCTTATAAGTAACCAGTATGGAAAGAAAAGCCTTGAGCTTCGGTATTTCCTACTACAAAAACTTTTTGATTTAATTTTGGAAGTTCGCTTGCAAAAGATATTTATGTTGCCGATGCCGGTATGTCTTTGCTCTCTACTCTTAGAACGGCATAATCTTGCCAAATATCATAATAGATAAGTTTTGCTTCTGCCTGCTCGCCGTTATAAAAAGTAACAAAATAAGTTCCAATCGAAGCAACACCGACTACATGGGTATTAGTAATTGATATAGCCGTTTTGCTTATCATTAATAAATCCCGTTCCGGTCCAACTGCTTGTATCTTCATACGCCGATACGGCAATTCTAGTATCAATCGTTACAATTGCTTTCTTAGCTTTTTCAAATGTAGTACTATTCATTTCTGAAGAGGCTAAAACTATATTGTTTAAGAAAACTAAATTAATAATAAATAAAAGTTTTAGTAAAATCGATAGTTTTTTCATTTTCACCTCTTGTAAAATCATTAAAGTCGCACTATATCAAATAAAAAGTCATAACAAAATAGAAAATTTTAAGAAAACGAGGATTATTATGGGAAAAGTAATAGGTATTGACCTTGGGACTACTAACTCTTGCGTTGCGGTAATGGAAGGGAAAGAGCCAAAAGTAATAGAAAATTCAGAAGGTGAGAGAACTACACCGTCAATAATAGCTTTTGCAAATGGCGAAAAATTAGTAGGGCAATCAGCTAAGAGGCAAGCAGTAACTAACCCTCGCAATACTATATATGCGGTAAAGCGATTAATCGGTAGAAATTTTACCGATCCTATGGTTAAGAAAGACCAAGATATTGTACCGTATAATATAGTTAAAGCCGATAACAGTGATGCATGGGTCGAAGCAGATAATAACAAATATTCACCAAGCCAAATCAGTGCTTTTATTTTACAAAAAATGAAAGAAACTGCCGAGAATTATTTAGGGGAAAAAGTAACACAAGCAGTAATAACTGTACCTGCTTATTTTAATGATGCACAACGTCAAGCAACGAAAGATGCAGGTAAAATAGCAGGTCTTGAAGTGCTTAGAATAATTAACGAACCAACCGCCGCAGCTCTTGCTTACGGTTTTGATAAATCTGCGAGTAAGATTATTGCGGTTTATGATTTAGGCGGCGGAACATTTGATATTTCAATCCTTGAAATCGGCGACGGTGTTTTTGAAGTAAAATCAACGAATGGTGATACATTCCTTGGCGGTGAGGATTTTGATACAAGAATATTAAACCATTTAATAGATGTATTTAAAAAAGAGAGCGGTATAGATTTACATAGTGATCCTTTAGCACTTCAGCGTTTGAAAGAAGCAGCGGAAAAAGCTAAGAAAGAGCTATCTTCCGCAATAACTACCGATATTAATTTGCCTTATATTACGGCCGATAGTAGCGGTCCAAAACATTTAAATATCAAATTTACTAGAGCAGAACTTGAAAAATTAGTAGACGATTTAATTGAGAAAACCATCGAACCTTGTCATAAAGCGTTAAAGGATGCAGGTTTAAAGCCTTCCGAGATTCAGGAAGTAGTGTTAGTCGGCGGTATGACTAGAATGCCGAAAGTACAAGAAGCCGTAAAAAAAATCTTTGGACGTGAACCGCATAAAGGCGTAAATCCTGATGAGATTGTAGCCCTTGGTGCTGCTATCCAAGGCGGAGTGCTTAATAAAGAAGTAACGGATATATTATTATTAGACGTTACGCCTCTATCCCTTGGTATTGAAACTCTTGGCGGCGTCTTTACTAGATTAATAGATCGCAATACTACTATCCCGACCAAAAAAAGCCAGGTATTCTCCACTGCCGATGATAATCAACATGCCGTAACTATTAGAGTGTTCCAAGGTGAACGTGAAATGGCAAAAGATAATAAGTTACTTGGTCAGTTTAATCTTGAGGGTATACCTCCCGCACCTAGAGGTGTTCCGCAAATAGAAGTAACATTTGATATTGACGTTAATGGAATAGTACATGTTTCGGCTAAAGATAAAGCAAGCGGTAAGGAGCAAAAAGTAACTATTCAAGCCTCAGGAGGACTCAGTGATGCTGAAATTGAACAAATGGTTAAAGATGCTGAGCAGAATGCTGATGAAGACAAAAAGCGTAAAGAACTTATTGAGGCGAAAAATGCTGCCGACAGTTTAGTTTATTCTACTGAAAAAACTTTAAAAGATTACAGCGATAAATTATCATCAGAAGATAAAGGACTAGTCGAAGAAGCACTAGCTGCTTTAAAAGCCATTCTTGATTCGAAAGATACAGCTTTAATTAAAGAAAAGACCGAAAGCTTAACTGCAGCTAGCATGAAAATCGGTGAAGCAATGTATAAAGCACAAAGTGAAAGTCAGCCTTCTGAAGAAAATACTGCTAACGATGAAAAAGTAGTAGACGCCGATTTTAAGGATGTAGAGAAGAAGTAAAGCCAGTATGTCATACCGTGGCTTGACCATGGTATCCAGTAAAATATATAAATGGATTCCTAAGATCCCGCGGTCAAGAGCCGCGGGATGACAACCATGTTTATAAATTAAATTATGTCACAAGATTATTACCAAATTCTAGGTGTTAGTAAAACAGCTAGTGCAGCTGACCTTAAAAAAGCTTACCACAAGCTAGCTAAACAGTATCATCCCGATAATGCAGCAGCCGAAGATACGAATGCCGAGAAGAAATTTAAAGAAATCAATGCTGCTTATGACGTTTTAAAAGATGAACAAAAAAGAGCAGCTTATGACCGTTTTGGGCATGATGCTTTTCAAAATCAACAATCACGAAGAGCAGCAGCAGGAGGGACTAGCAGTTTTCATCCCGATATTAATGATATTTTCGGTGACTTCTTTGGCGACTTTATGGGAGGTGGTAGAAGGTCACGCCCAATTTCAAGCAAAGTTAGAGGCTCGGATTTAAAATATGATCTGACAATTAATCTAGAAGCAGCATTTCACGGTATAGAAAAAAATATTAGCTTTTCTAGCAAAGTAAAATGCGATGCTTGTCACGGTAGCGGTTCTGAAAAAGGTGAAACCGTAACAACTTGCGATGCTTGCGGCGGTGTTGGAGCGACTAGAATTCAGCAAGGATTCTTTACGATCGAGCAAACTTGCCATAAATGCCAAGGTAACGGACAAATTATAAAAAATCCATGCAAAAAATGTCATGGCATGGGACGTTACCATAAGCAACGAAATTTATCGGTAAATATTCCTGCCGGCGTTGAAAACGGTACTAGAATAAGACACACAGGCGAAGGAGAAGCAGGTATTAGAGGCGGTAATAGCGGTGATTTATATGTTGATATATCAATAAAACCTCATGATATTTATAAAGTAGACGGAGCAAATTTACATTGTAAACTACCTATTAGTTTTGTAAATGCCGCCCTTGGAGGGGAGGTAGAAGTACCGGTAATTGAAGGTGGAAAAGTAAATTTAATAATTCCTGCAGGTACACAAAATGGTGATCAATTAAGACTACACAGCAAAGGTATGTCTAAAATGAGATCAACTATTAGGGGTGATATGCTTACACATATTCATGTTGAAGTACCTAAAAATTTATCTAAAAGACAGCGTGAGTTACTAGAAGAATTCAAAAAAGAATCGATAAGTGAAAAAGAAAACGACGGCAGCTTTTTTAACAAAATGAAAAGCTTATGGTCGTAAATTTTGTTTAACTTTCCTATGGAAATGAAACCTTTGATGTTATAAAATATTATTTGCATAATATTACCAGGGGTTTCTATGCCTTATAAATTTACCTGATTCAGTTAAAAATCATCTTCCGAGCCATGCTAAGGATATTTATCGCGAAGCTTTTAATCATGCACTTGAGCAATATAAGGATGCCGATAAAAGACGTAAGGATGATTCAAGAGAAGCAGTTACACACAAAGTAGCATGGTCAGCTGTTGAAAAAAATACCATAAAAATGATAAAGGACTCTGGGTAGAGAAATAAGTCCAAGAAATTTATAAGTTTATGAGATTTGAAATTGAATCCTTGAAATTCGATAAGCCTATATGTATATTTAGGTATTAACTGAATTTAAGTTCTTATGAAATTAGCAAAATTATTAAGTGTCCTTTTCATTATAGGACTATCTTTAAGTGGCTGTAAAAGCAAAAAAAACAGTGATGATATGGTAGTTCCTATTCCTACTCTTTATAACGAAGGTATTGCTTTGTTAGAAAAGAAAAAATATAAGAAAGCTGCGGAAGAATTCGGAAGAGTATTTTACCAACATCCAGGTAATGAAATGACGCCGCAAGCTGAATTAATGCAGGCCTATTCTTTATTCCTTGCCGCTCAATATGAAGAAGCGGTTGACGTGCTTGATACGTTCATTAATTTGCATCCTGCAAATGTTAATATTGCTTATGCATATTACCTTAAAGCTCTATCATATTATATGTTGATTTCTGACGTAAACTATGATCAATCTAGAACTTTCCTTGCTAAAGACAGTTTTGAAGACATAATAGAAAAATTCCCGAATACCAAATATGCTATTGATTCATCTTTAAAAATTGACCTAGTAAACGATCATCTAGCAGGTAAAGAGATGATGGTAGGTCGGTTCTACTTAAAGAAAAAGAATCCTATGGCAGCAATTAACAGATTTGAAGAGGTAATTGATAATTATCAAACTACTTCTCATTCGGTAGAAGCTCTTTACCGTCTAGCTGAAAGCTACATGATGCTCGGGATGCCGGATGAAGCAAAAAAATATGCCTCAGTGCTAGGTTATAACTACCCCGACAGTCAGTGGTATAGTTATGTATATAAGTTGGTCAAGTAGTATGATACCGGTAAACATGAAGAAGAGTTATACGAAGATCAACTTTGAAAAGAGCAAGGAATTCACAAGGCAAGGAGCAGAGCGTATATTAATACGTGGCTACCTGCGCTCTTGTAGAATGACGATGCCAATTTTTGAAGTTCTATCTTAGTATAATTATGCTCCAGAGTCTTTTAGTTAAGAATTTCATTCTGATAGACGAGCTGGAAATTGAGTTTAATAAAGGTTTATGTGTTATTACCAGTGAGACAGGAGCTGGTAAATCTATTTTGCTCGATGCTATTTTATTTTGCCTAGGTTACAAAACTTCAAACAATGTAATAAAGCGTGGAAAAGATTATGCTGTTGTTAATATAATATTCTCTTTAAATGAAGAAATAAAAAATTTTCTACTCCAAAATTTTATTGAACCTGAAGAGTTGTTACTTGTAAAGTGTTTGCAAAAAGCCGAAGGACGGAAAAATTTCTTCATTAATAATCAAGTAGTTAATAAGACTCTTATGCAGCAACTAGCTACTTACTTATTTGAGCTTCATGGACAAAATAATAATATTTCTCTTCTAGAAGCAAATACGCAGCGTGATATTTTAGACAGTTACGGAAATCTTTTGGACTTCCGAGCTGAGCTTTCCAAATGTTATCAGATTTGGCAAGATACTCGGAAAGAAATTGCCGAAATAACACTTAAACAAAATTCTATAGAACAAGAAATTGATTATTTAAGCTTTGCAACGGAAGAATTAACTAAGTTGAACATTCAAATAGGTGAAGAAGAAAAATTAGCAAATATACGAAAAGATTTGCAAAATAAATATAAAGATTTACAGCTAATAAAAGATATTCTAGAACAGATTAACAATCCCGAAATAAATATTTCAATTAATAGAGCAGAAAAATTATTAGCAAGACAAGGTCAAAACGAACATTTTGAAACTATCGCTACAAGTTTAGAAGAAGCCTGTAATAATTTAGAAGAAGCACGCCAAGAATTATCAAATCTGTTAGATAGTTTTAATTATGAGGAATATAATCTTGAAGAAACAGAAGAAAGATTATTTTTAATAAAAGCTATTAGTCGTAAATATAATGTTCCTGCTGATGAGTTAGGTGTATTTTTAGATAAATCTTTAGAGCAGCTCAGTATATTAAAAAACAAAATAGCAAATAGCAATGAGTTAAAAGCTCAAGAAGTGCTATTGCAGAGAAAATATTATGAACTAGCAAGCGGTTTATCTACAAAGCGTCTTATTGCTGCAAAACATCTAGAAGAATCGTTGCATCAAGAGCTAAGACAGCTTAAAATGGCAAAAGCAATCTTTGAGATTGAGATAACTGCTAGAAAAGAACCGACAGCGTGCGGTAATGACGATATTGTGTTTAAGGCTTCTACTAACCCTGGAACAGCAGCGGAAGCAATTAATAAAATCGCTTCCGGCGGTGAGTTATCAAGGTTCAGGCTTGCTTTAAAAACTTCTTTATTTGATAAAATGGTAAAACCGTCTATTATATTTGATGAAATAGATGTTGGAATCGGCGGTGAAGTTGCAGATAAAGTAGGTGAGAGATTAAAAAAGCTTAGTACTGTTACTCAAGTAATAGTTATTACACACCAGCCGCAAGTAGTAGGCAAAGCCGACTTACATATAAAAATTGAGAAAACGCAGCTAGAGAAAGAAACAAAGGTAACGGCAAAAGCTTTGAATTTATCTGAAAGACAAGAGGAACTCGCCCGCATGATTTCAGGTAAAACAATCACCGAGGCAAGTTTAAAGGCAGCAACAGAATTGTTGCATTTGTAGTAGCACTCATTGTCACCCCGCGACTTGATCGCGGGATCTAGAGAAGCAATCTACGATACTAGTAACTTTATTACTGGATCCCGCTACAAGCTCGCAGGATGACATTAAATGTTTGTAGATTCCCGCTTTCGCGGGAATGACGTCAGAGTCGTACAACAAAACCTACAATAGAGAAAAATATGAACAACTACACAAAATTAGAAAATGAATTTTCAGCCATCTCTCATTTTAATAATATTCTAGGTATATTATACTGGGATGCTGCCGTAAATATGCCTATAGGTTCAGGTGAGGGTCGCAGCAACGAAATAGTAACTTTAACGTCGCTTGTTCATTTTATGCTCAAATCTCCTATCCTAAAAGAGCTACTTAGCAAGGCAAAAGAAGAATCAAAACACCTTAACGATTGGCAAAATGCTAATATTAGAGAGATTGAGAGAAAGGTAACAGATGCAAATTGTATCGATGAGCAACTACAAAAGAAGTTAGTAGCTGCTACTACTAAAGCAGAACTTGTTTGGCGAGAAGCAAGAAAAAATAATGACTATAACTTATTCAAACTGCACTTACAAAAAGTTTTAGATTATACGAAAGAAGTAGCAAAAGCACGAGCAGATGTTTTTAATTGCGGATTATACAACTCATTAATAGATATGTATGATCCAAGCAGAAAAAGTAACGAGATCAAGCAAGTTTTTTCAGTACTTAAAAAAGAACTTCGGGCGCTTATAAATAAAGTTTTAGAAAAGCAAAAACACGAAAAAGAATTAGTAAAGAATAGTAGACTAGATCCTGAGATGCAAAAGCATATCGGAAAACGCATTATGGAAATGATGCAGTTTGATCTAACAAAAGGACGACTTGACGAATCGACTCATCCTTTTTGCGGTGGCACGCCAAACGATATACGTTTAACTACTAGGTATGATAAAGACAATTTCATACGCGGTTTAATGGGAATTATTCACGAAACAGGTCATGCTTTATATGAGCAGAATTTGCCGGGAATGTATAAAGGACAACCGGTAGGGCTTGCTAAAGGTATGGCTTTTCATGAAAGTCAGTCTTTATTTATGGAGATGCAAGTAGGTAGATCAAGAGAATTTACAGAATTTTTAGCCAAATTACTTCACGATGAATTTAATATAAAAGGCGAAGAATATTCAGCGGAAAATTTATATAGAAAAATTACAAGGGTTATGCCTGATTTTATAAGAGTGGATGCAGATGAAGTAACTTATCCAATGCACGTAATATTACGTTTTGAAATTGAAGAGCTGCTAATCAACGGTGATTTAAACCTTGATGAGTTACCAAGCTTTTGGGACAGTAAGATGGGGGAATATTTAGGTATTAAACCGGCAAGTTTCAGTAACGGCTGTCTTCAAGATATTCACTGGTCACACGGAAGTTTCGGTTACTTTCCCGCCTATACAAACGGTGCAATTATTGCTTCGATGGTTATGAAAAAAGTAAAAGAGATGCACCCAAATATAAAAGATGATATATTAAAGGGTGATTTTAGTAATCTAAATAATTATCTAAATAAGAATTTTAGAAATCTCGGTTCATTAAAAAATTCAGCCGATTTATTAAAAAGTGCTAGCGGTGAGGACAAGATAAATCCTGAAGTGTATATTAAGTATTTAGAGGAGAAGTATTTATAGTAAACACGTCATGAGCTAAGTGATTGGAGGCTTTGCTGCGTGGATCGGTAAAACCCACTGTGTGTCATCCAGCGACTTGATCGCAGGATGAGGCCAGGGGTGGAATCGACCCACGCAGCAAAGCCTCCTCGCAATGACATCTTACGACAAAAAATCAAACAATAATATGGAAGAATATTTAAAAAAAACAGACTTTTTATTTGGCGGGAATGCTGTTTTTGTTGAAGAGCTATATAGACAATATTTAACAAATCCCGCTTCAGTTAATCAAACTTGGCGAGAGTTTTTTTCTCAGGTTAAAGACAATAATGAATCTTTGTTTAATAAAAGTACGGCAAAAATAATTATCTCTGATGATACTAAAAAAGAATCGTTAAATAATAATCTATCTTCTGAAAGCTTAAATAGTTTCAAAGCTAAAGAAATGATAAATGCTTATCGAAAGCATGCTCATTATTTAGCAAATCTTGACCCGCTTGGTCTTGAGATGCGTAAAACAAAAAATGATTTAAAGCTTAATATAGAAACTTTTGGTTTTGATAGCGGTCAGCTAGAAGAAAATATTAATGTTACGGATGAATTTGTCGGTACTTGGAACTGCAAATTATCTGAATTAGTTACCAAGCTTGATAAAGTTTATATAAATTCTATAGGTATAGAGTTTGAACAAATAGAAAATGTAGAAGAAAAAAACTGGTTATATAGTAAGCTAGAAAGCGAAGTTACCTTTTCTTCTGAAGACAAAAAAACTATCTTAAATGATTTAGTAGAAGTAGAGGGGTTTGAGCAATATCTACATACAAAATTCCCTGGAGCTAAGCGTTTTTCCGTTGAGGGCGGTGATGCTTCTATAGTCGCCATGAGTAAAGCTATAGATTTATCTATGCATCAAGGCGTTAAAGAAGTCGTCATTGGTATGACACATCGAGGGAGGTTAAACACCCTGACTAAAGTAGTCGGTAAACCATATAAAGCCATTATTGCGGGCTTCATAAGCGGCAGCGTATTTCCTGATGAGCTAAATGTTTCAGGCGATGTAAAATATCACTTAGGCTATTCCTCGGATAGAGTCATAGGTGATAAGAAAATACATTTATCACTAACCGATAATCCATCGCATTTAGAGGCAGTAAACTCTATAGTTGCAGGGAAAGTAAGAGCAAAGCAAGATATACTTAAAGATACTAAACGTAATAAAGTCAAAGCTATTTTAGTGCATGGCGACGCTGCTTTTTGCGGTCAAGGCGTGGTAGCAGAGAGTCTATCAATGTCACCTTTAGCCGCTTATGATATCGGTGGAATATTGCATTTCGTCATTAACAATCAGCTAGGTTTTACGGCGAATGCTGCGGATACTAGAGCTAGCAGATATTCTACGGAGTTCGCTAAAATAATAGCTGCCCCGATTTTACACGTTAACGGTGACGATATAGAAGCAGTGTTAAAAGCAACTAATATTGCCGTAGAATACAGGCAGAAATTCGGTAAGGATATTGTAGTAGAAATTGTTTGTTACCGAAAATACGGGCATAATGAGGGTGACGAACCGATGTATACGCAAGGTAAGATGTATAACATTATTAAAAGCAAACCAACCCCTGGAAATATTTACGCAAATGAGTTAGTAAAAAGCGGTATAATCGATAATAATTATTTTCCTAAATTAAAAAAAGAATTTAAAGCAAAGCTAGATAAGGAATATGAGCAGGCTAAAAGTTATAAGCACGACGCTCATTTCTTAGGTGGTTTATGGCAAGGCATTTCTCGTACTCTTAAGTCTGCTTCAGTAACAGGTATAAATAAAAAAACCTTACAAAATTTAGGGACTAAACTATGCGAAATACCGAAAAATTTTGCCGTTAATCCAAAACTTGTAAAATTATTTGATGCTAGAAAGGCTAGTTTAACTACAGACCAGCCTATTGACTGGGCGACAGCAGAGCAGCTAGCTTTCGCAACGCTGCTTAACGCAGGGACGTATATAAGATTAACAGGGCAGGATTCAGGACGCGGCACTTTCTCGCATCGTCATTCGGTATTGCATAACCAAATTGACGATACTACCTATATACCTTTAAATAATTTATCGGAAAACCAAGCAAAATATGAGGTAGCCGATAGTAATTTATCTGAATATGCAGTGCTTGGTTTTGAATACGGTTATTCTTTAGTAAATCCTAAAAACCTAATTTTGTGGGAAGCACAATTCGGCGATTTTGCTAATGGGGCCCAAATTATTTTTGATCAGTTTATTTCAAGTAGTGAAACTAAATGGCTTCGTATGAGCGGGCTTGTGGTTTTGTTACCTCACGCATTTGAGGGGCAAGGACCAGAGCATAGCTCGGCAAGGCTTGAGAGATTCTTACAATTAGCTGCAGAAGATAACATGTATGTTACATATCCGACTACTCCTGCTTCGATTTTCCATCTGCTGCGTCGCCAAATACTTGATGATACGCGCAAACCGTTAATCGTAATGTCGCCGAAATCATTATTACGTCATAAATATGCCGTATCTAAACTTGATGAGCTAGGCGAGAATACTACTTTCTTACCGGTTTTAGATGAAGTAAATAAAGTAGATGCAAACAATATTACCAAAGTAATTTTATGTAGCGGCAAGGTATATTATGATTTGTTTGAAATGCGTGGAAATAATAGTAATATAGCGATTATTAGGTTAGAACAATTATATCCTTTTGAAAAAAAGGTTGTAGCATCGTTATTAAAAAAATATAATAGGACGCAGGAATTTATTTGGTGTCAGGAAGAACCGAAGAATATGGGAGCTTGGCGTTATATAGTTTCTCACTTAAACGATGCTTTAAAAGAAGTCGGAATTAATAACGAATTTAAATATGTAGGTAGAGAGGAATCAGCCTCTCCGGCAGTAGGTTCGCTGCAAGTACATAATAAACAGCAGGAAAGATTGCTAAAAGAAGCAATAGAGGTTTGAATATTGTGGTTGGATAGTTTGAAAATTAAGTTGTCATCCCCGCGACTTAATCGCGGAATCCAGTTTAAAATACTAATAATTTTAGTATTTTTTATTGTTTTTTAGATACCGTGGTCAAGCCACGGTATGACACCGAGTGCGTTTTTCGATTTTTTAGGAGTAAAATAAATTATGAGTATTAAAATTATAGTACCGTCACTTGGGGAATCCGTAACGGAAGCAACTATTGCCAAGTGGCATAAGAAAGAAGGTGATTCAGTTAAAACCGATGACTTACTGTTAGAAATCGAAACCGAGAAAGTAACTTTAGAAGTTAATGCTCCTTGCAGCGGTACTATAGGTAAAATATCGAAAACTGACGGTGCAGATGTGGCAGTCGGCGAAGAAATAGGCGAAATAAATGAAGGAGCAGTTGCAAGTACTGCCGGTACTAATAATGAATCTGCGAAGCCTCAAGCAGCCATGCAACCTGCTTCAGAAAAACCTGTAGAAAAACCTGCCATTGCTAATAATACTCTTGCCCCTTCCGTACAAAAATTAGTTACCGAAAATAAGCTTGACCCAAATAATATAAAAGGCACAGGTAGAGACGGTAGGATTACCAAAGGTGACGTGCTTGAAACACTAAACACTCCGCTTGCGGCTACTTCTGCTCCTGCAATGAGTAAATCTAATGAAGATAGGGTGCAGCGTATTCGTATGTCACGTTTGCGTAAAACTATTGCACAACGCTTGAAAGATTCACAAAATACGGCAGCTATTTTGACTACTTTTAATGAAATCGATATGTCAAAAGTAATTGCCTTGCGTAATCAATATAAAGAAGAGTTTGAGAAAAAGCACGCTGTGAAACTTGGATTTATATCGTTTTTTGTCAAAGCAACTATAGAAGCTTTAAAGCTTATTCCGTCGGTAAATGCCGAAATAGACGGCGACGATTTAGTATATAAAAATTATTACGATATAGGGGTGGCTGTCGGAACAGAGCAAGGGCTTGTCGTACCTGTCGTGAGAGACGCTGATAAAATGGGATTTGCTGAAGTAGAAAAAGCTATAGGAACTTTGGCTAAAAAGGCACGTGAAGGTAAGCTTTCTATGGCTGATTTGTCAGGAGGGACATTCTCGATTTCTAACGGTGGCGTATATGGTTCATTATTATCCACACCGATTATTAATCCCCCTCAATCAGGTATTTTAGGCTTACACAAAACTGAGGAAAGAGCCGTAGTTATAGACGGTAAAATTGAAGTGTGTCCGATGATGTATATAGCTTTATCTTACGATCATCGTATAATTGACGGAAAAGAAGGAGTATCGTTCTTGGTAAAAATTAAACAGCTCATTGAGAATCCTGAGAAGTTATTGTTAAATTTATAAGTATACTCGTTTAATTTGAAAAATTGGCTACGTTGTTTTTCATTTTTAATCCTCACGTAGGCTTAACTACGCTGCGGTTAAAAATATCAAAACGCCTTACTTCTTTTCCAAATTAAACTTCATCTACCTACTTTTCGTTTATTAGGAGCATATATAATAATGATAAAATGTACTCGTCGCATTGAATTCGATGCAGGGCATAGAATTATTGGACATCAAAATAAATGTCAGTTTTTACATGGTCATCGCTATGTTCTTGAGGTAACTATAGCCGCAAATAAAACCGATAAACTTGGTATGATAATCGATTTTGATTTAATTAAGGATTTGGCTAAAAAATGGATTGACGAAAATTTTGATCATAGCTTAATCCTACATCAAGACGATAGGGAAATGGGACGGCAAATAGAAAATTGTACCGGTCAAAAAATATATTACATGAGAAATAACCCGACTGCCGAAAATATAGCGACGCACTTAAAAAATGAAATTTTTCCTAAACTTTTCGTAAACCAAAAGTCCTCTGTTACTAGCCTCAAACTATTTGAAACACCTAATTGTTTTGTTGAGGTTTAGGCATGTATCTCGGTGAAATGAAGAGAGGTTATATGAAGATCAACTTGGAAAAGAGCAAGGAATCTGTAAGACGAGAAGTGGAGCATACAGAAGTACGTGAGCATCCTAGGACTTACAAAGATGACATAGCCAATTTTTCAAGTTCATCGAGTATACAAGATTATTGTTTAATTTTAACTACTACTAATGATTTGCAAATTGCCGAAAAAATAGCATCTGTTTTGTTAGAATTAAATCTTGCTGCCTGCATTCAAATTGACGATGTCAAAAGTTACTTTAGATGGGATGGTAGAGTAACTTTAGAAACCGAATATAGACTTGTAATTAAAGCAAAATCTTCTAATTATAACGAAATTGAAAATAAAATCCTTGAAATTCATAATTATGAATTACCGCAAATAATAATAATGAATATTGACTATGGCTTTCAAAAGTACTTAGAATGGATTGACCAAAATAGTAAATGAACTTATTGTTGAACAAATTTAAAATTAAGTAAGTAAATTATGAAATTATGGCAAAAAGTTACCTTAGGGTTAATCTTAGGTATTATATTTGGTATATACTTACCACAATATGTTAATTATATTAAGCCTATCGGTGACATTTTCTTACGTTTGATAAAAATGATCATTACCCCTTTAATTTTCTTCAGTTTGGTTTCCGGTATCACTAGTATGAATGATACTTCCGCACTCGGTAGAGTAGGAATGAAAGCGGTAGCCGCTTTTTTAGGTACTACTTTTTTTGCCACGGTTTTTGGACTCACTGTTGCCTTAGTATTAAAGCCTGGAGTAGGCATACATATAGATTTTGCCTCTTCAGGAACGACAAGCAGAACTTCATTTAATATAATTGATTTTTTTGTAAATATCGTCCCTGATAATGCCGTTGGGGCTTTTGCAAACGGTGATGTCTTACAAGTTGTATTTTTTGCTATTTTTGTTGGAATTACCTTAAATAAAATGAAATCTATCGGTGAACCTATTACTGATTTAATTCATGTAATGTCAAAATTAATATTAAAAATGATATCGTTTGTTATTCAATTATCCCCTTACGGTGCTTTTGCATTAACAGGCTGGATTGTAGGTATGCAAGGAGTTGAGGTAATGATTAGTTTATCAAAACTTGTTGTAGCAGTAGTTGTGGCTATGACGTTTCAATATTTAGTTTTTGGCTTACTTATATATGTATTCTGCCGTGTTTCCCCTATACCTTTTTATAAGAAAAGTTTTGAGTATCAGATACTTGCTTTTTCTACCTCAAGTAGTAAAGCAACTCTTGCAACTACTATGCAAGTTTGTCGTGCAAAGCTTGGCATTTCAGAGTCTAGTACTTCGTTCGTACTTCCGATAGGTGCATCAATTAATATGGACGGCTTTGCTATAAATTTATCTCTTACTACTATATTTTTTGCTCAGATGATGGGAGTAACGCTTGCTCCTCACGACTATTTAGTAATTATTCTCACTTCAACACTTGGATCTATCGGCGGTGCCGGTATTCCCGGTGCCTCTTTGATAATGCTTCCTATGGTTCTTTCTTCGGTTCACTTACCTATAGAGGGAGTAGCAATTATTACCGGTATTGACCGAATACTTGATATGCTACGTACTACTATCAATATTACCGGCGATGCAACAATTACTATGATTATAGATAATAGCGAAAATACTTTAGATAAGGAAGTATATTTATCTTAATGTATATAATCTGTTCAACTTGAAAAATTGGCTACCTCTTCTTTGCAAGTCCTCAGATGCTCACGTAGTATACGCTACGCTCTTCGGCTTACATACTCCTTGCTCTTTTCCAAGTTGAACTTCGTATCCCAACTCTTCATTTACTCGTAGTATCTTGCTACATATATCTCTAGATAGCCCTCATTTTCAACCTTTTAACTTAAAAAAGCTATGTATTACAATAGCTATATTAACTTAAGGTTGAGGATATGTGTTAAATTTCCTAAATAATACAGTACCATCAAAAAGGTTTGTATCTATAAATAATAGAACTTCAGCAGGTATATACTTAAATTGTTTTGGCATTCTATCGCCAGAAAATAGTTGTGATATTAATTGGAAAAATATACCATTACAAAAAATCCTTTTCAGATTGTCACTATTCAAGGCTTAATTCAAGAATTAAAACCTAAAACTATAATTGAATTTGGAAGTTTTAAAGGGGCTTCAGCCCTTTGGTTGGCGGACATATACAAAGTTTATCAGTAAAAGACGGTCAAGTTATTAGTATAGATATCGATTTTGAAAATATTGATCAAGCTGTAAAAGAAGATAATAGAATAGAATTTTTACAAGGTGATTCTAATAAAGTAGAAGCGATATTCCCAAAAGAAAAAATATCCGAAATAGTACATCCTATACTTTTAATAGAAGATGCTCATATTAATACTATAGGTATTTTAGAATATTTGATGTAGCTATAGTATTCCGGACAGTTAATAATAAACGATATTAACAGGAAGGATAAAAATGACAGATATAAAGCCAAGGATATATCCAGCTGAATTTAAGGAATCGGCGGTTAAGTTAGCTATTGAGTCTAAGCAACCTTTTACTCAAACAGCTAGGGAGCTAGGAATTACAAAATCTAGTCTATATAATTGGGTTCATAAATATTCAAAACCCAAGGAAGTAATGAGAGATGATGAACATCTGTATGATGAATTCAAAGATATCAGTATGGCTGTAGGACATGTACTAAAGTTTATAGTCCCTTTGGTGGTTAAAACCTCCATCTTCCAGATGGAAAAGCTTTAGCTTGCCATGTGCGCCATAATGCGTTAGCATCACAAGCACCATGAGTTCAAAATGTAGCAAAGACTTATATAAATCATTTTTACAAGCAAGTAGCGTAAGGTATAGCTAGACCATAGGAAATAGGTACAGTTAAATCAACCACTTTCATCTTTCAGATGAAAGTTTGTTTTATAGCGACTAGAAGT
>JAPYLE010000073.1 GCA_027293795.1 Rickettsia endosymbiont of Ixodes persulcatus | reverse complement strand
TTCAATGCTATATATTAGTAAAACTTTATAAACCTAGGACTATGAGTTTCCCCTAAATTTACTCTTGTTAATTAATAGATTCCTGCTTCTAACTCATAATTGCCCGAAGTTGAGATAAGAATCAACCACTTTCATCTTTTAGATGAAAGTTTGTTTTATAGCGACGAGAAGTCACATATGAAGCTAAAGCTTATGCGACCCGTATGTGCAAAATCAGGTCTGGCTCATGTGTACCAATATGCCTAGTAATCATATAATCGTTACATTACCACTATTAGACCTACAGTAACTTCCTTGCACACACAATGTCTACCACACTGTATAATAGCGACTATAGTAAACAGTACGTAATTTCCTGACTAATTGAACTCATGGTGCTTGTGATGCTAACGCATCATGGCGCATATGGCAAGCTAAAGCTTTTCCATCTGGAAGATGGAGGTTTTAACCACCAAAGGGACTATAAAATTGTTAACAGTAGGTTCCAAAGCTTGTATATTTTGTAGGATACAAGCTTTGTACATTCTGTATTTCCTAATTTACTTCCAATCAACGTTAATAACATAGAGTTATATTCATCTTGTGGGTTACGATTAATTATTTCGTAAGTTTTAGCAAGAATATAACAAGCTTCGTTATTTCCTTTCATAATTTCTAATTTTATTTCTTCAGAAGATAAAATGTTATTTAGAAAAGCTTTTTCATATATTTCGTAATGCGGTAATGAATCAGATTTCCCGTTAAGAAGAGCAGTAAATAAGATTTTAGCTTTCTGTAGATCATTCATTTTAATTTTGCTCTATTTTCATTACTAATTCTTTTATTTTAGTCATTTTTGATTTATTGGCAACCAAAAGACCGTTCATAGTATCGATAATTATTACATTGTCAAGACCTATTACGGTGGTTAATTTATTATTAGAACTAATGAAAGAGTTTGTAGTATTGCTTGTTACTACGTTTTCCTCGCAATAATTATCATTTATATTTCAGTGTTTTGCCTGTAATAAGGGAATGCCAAGTACCAAGACGTTCCAAGCAAAATCGGCTTTTATCATAACCATCCCCGAGATATATTCCATTATGGCATTATCTATCGCAATAGCTTCAATTTCATTATAAGCATCACGATTTATTGTTATAGTATCTTCATTTTGTATAGCACTATTGAAAGCTTTTTCTGTAATACAAAATAAATCAGGCTGAAGATTCATTACTAAATTTAGAAAAAACTAATGTTATATATAAAAATTCCGGAATTCCAAAAATATTCATTATTTTGAAAATATTTTGTTGCTTGCTCTAATATAGGTTTTTCAACAAAATAATCTGTTTGATAAATATTTTCTGCAATTGGAAAGCCTGTTTTTATATAACCATATTCAGTATTTACGGCATTTATAGAATTTATAGGAATACCTATAGTGCAAATACCGAATTCATTAACATAATGTAAAGCTTTATTTAATTTATATCGTCCACTATATGATGATCCGAAGGGAGTAACACTACGATATCAAACCCTTGTGCTTTAGCCGATAATGCCGTAATAATAGCACAAATGGCGGTATTTTTTTATAAAGGCTCGGTAATTCTATTTCTATATCTATTTCGACTGCTTGTTCTTTAGTGATTGATTCATACTTTTTGGAATTAATAATAGTAGGTTGTCCTAAGAATTTATTTCGATTTAATGTTTGCTGTAGTAAAGTTAGATCACCCAATATTTTTTTAAATTGTTTTGGTTTGTCCCTAGATGATAAAGGCCATGGTCTTTTACCATTCCCACCTGCCATAATAACCGGCTTTATTAGATCCCTTGTATAACCTCCAAAGGTAAATTTGTACGTCGATCCGATACTCACATCCTCACGTACTTTTTTGTACGCTGCGGTGTGAGGTGAAGTGTTTCCTTCAAATTCTTCTTTATAAGATTAGGTTGTGCAAGGGGTCTACCCCCATATATTTACAACTATTAATTGAATAAGTAGTTAACCACCCTGCATGCAAATGCAGGGCTTAAGATTACGGTATCAATGCCTTAGCTATAGCTAGTTTTCAACTTGAAAGTTTCCAAATTTATCATCTCTCGACTCATGTTTATCAATATAATCCTTGATCATTTGATCAGTAACATTACCCACCGTTCTTACAAAATATCCAACAGCCCATAGGTGTTTACCCCAATACTGTTTCCTTAATTCTAGAAATTCTTGCTGAATCTTCCTTGAACTTTTCCCTTTTAGATACTGTACTCTAATGCTTTGATAAGGTTGCACCGATACATAGATATGTACATGATTTGAAGCTCCCTTCCCTCTTAATATGTCTACTCCATTATCTTACATATCTCCCGGGTTAAGTCTTTGACTCTTCTACCAATATCGCCAACAATATATTATATCGATATTGGTAACCCATACTATATATAAGTACAGTCGTAAACTGTGTGGCTTGTCTTCTTGTAACTGCATCTCCACATCCTATATGTCAGGAGTTTCGCACTTAGCAGAAAATATGTTAATCTAACAAAAAAGAGTTTTAGTTAAGATGGCAAGATCAAAATGTAGCAAAGACTTATATAAATCATTTTTACAAGCAAGTAGCGTAAGATATAGTGGTAAAGCATTATCTGAAGTAAGTCCAATAAACCTATC
>JAPYLE010000072.1 GCA_027293795.1 Rickettsia endosymbiont of Ixodes persulcatus | reverse complement strand
ACATACCATATTTGAATATATAGAGGTATTTTACAACCGTATAAGAATGCATTCTTCTAATGACTATCTATCACCAGTACAATATGAAGAAATACAAAAATGTGCATGAACAACTGTCCGGAAAAGTGTTGACACATCATAGCCACTTTGGATTTCAGTAATTACACCTTTATAACATGAGATGTACAATATAAACAACAAGACTATCAGGCAGATATATTTAGATAATTGCAGTATAAATGATGAGCAGGTAAAAATTTTAGCCGAGATGTTTAGGCTTAACAAAACAATTACTAAACTTTCTTTAATAAATAATAAAATAACTAATGCCGGGATAAAAACCTTATTACAAATAAAAGGAAATGATACACTAGAAGTAGTAATTTCTTGTGCCGGTACAGAAGTAAATATTTTTGATGATAATTCAATAAAGATATATTCAGAAAAAACACAGAATGAAAATAAATTAGATGTGAAATCACAAATAAAAACTTGCCGCCTGAGGAAGAAAAATCCAGAAGAAAATCGCTCTTCTAAAGATTTATTAGATATGAATAAAAATGCTACCGACCTATTAAAATTAATCGCAGAAAGTCACAACGAAATTACTAAAACAGGAAATATTATAAAGAAACTAATTGCGATGGTAGGGATGAACGGAGTAGGTACAACTGCTTTTAGCTGTTTTTTAAGCAGACAAAAATTAGAAGAAGACGAGGAGCGCTCTTTGTATGCAAAAGAACCGGAATATAATGAAAAAATACATAATAAAGCAGACAAGGGATATAAGCTTGTTAATAATTTTTTTATATCGGATGATGAAGGTGGAATTAATATTATAGAATGTCCCGGGATTCATATAAAGACATAGATCCTATTCAAACAATCCTTAATTCATATATTTATTGTTCCAAATTTGGGAGAAAAACCCTGCACTGCAAGTGCGGGTTTTTAACATATAGGATGTGGAGATGCAATATTACAAGAAGACAAGCCACACAGTTTACGACTGTACTTATATAGTATGGGTTACCAATATATTGTTGGCGATATTGGTAGAAGAGTTAAAGACTTAACCCGGGAGATATGT
>JAPYLE010000071.1 GCA_027293795.1 Rickettsia endosymbiont of Ixodes persulcatus | reverse complement strand
CACATCATCTAGAGCTTTGAATAGTTTCATTCTTAAATCGTAACTGTAACTGCTTGCCATAACTTATTTATTATTATTTATAACATATATATTAGCATAGTATGTACCTATTTACTATGGTCTAGCTATACTATAAAATATGATAAGTTTTTTATTCATATGGTAATATTGTTTATTGATTCGATGTTATTCCTGATGAATTTTACTTTAGCTATAATATCTCAAATAGTATTTGCCGGAATTATCAGCATTTATATGGGACCTGTCCCAACGATTCTAGTAGAAATATTTTCAACTAGTATAAGATTTACCGGCGATAATTATGCTATTGTATATTATTTAATTGCACTTGCTTTATTATCCTCTATAATTTTGAAATTCTATAAAGATACACATAAAAAAAACTTGGTAAACTAATTATGAGTGAAGTTTTTGAAATACCAAACGGTGAAAACAAGGTTTTACTCCATTGTTTACGCTATTTTTTTATAATCCTAATATACATCCTAAAAAAGAATATGAGCTTCGTAAAAACGAAAATATACGTTTTGCCGAGAAGCATAATATAGAATTTATCGACGCGGATTACGATCCGCAAAATTGGTTTAGAAGAGCTAAAGGAATGGGGTTTGAGCCTGAACGAGGTAAAAAAACGCTGTAGCATGTGTTTTGATATGCGTTTTGAACGTACGGCTTTATATGCTTATGAAAATGGCTTTAGGGTTATTACTAGTGCTCTTGGTATTTCTAGATGGAAAGATATGAACCAAATTAATGAATCAGGAATTAGAGCCGCATCTCATTACGAGGGGATAACTTATTGGACTTATAATTGGCGTAAAGACGGCGGTGCTAGTAGGATGTATGAAATCACTAAAGAAGAGCATTTTTATAAGCAAGAATTTTGCGGTTGTGTTTATTCTTTCCGTGACACTAACGATTGGCGAGTAGCGGGTGCTCGTCTTAAGATCGAGATCGGTAAGAAGTATTATTAAGACCTCTGTGTCATAGCACGAGCTTGTATGAACTTTCCTGTGTCATTCCCGCGAAGGCGGGAATCTAGTAATTAATAGGTGTAAATAATTTAAATCCTTTCATTTTTTTGGATTCCCGCCTTCGCGGGAATGACATAATAACCATAATTCTTATGAAAAAACTATCATTTCAGCAAATTATACTAACATTACAAAATTATTGGCAGGATTATGGCTGTGCAATACTGCAGCCTTACGATGCACATGTTGGAGCAGGTACCTTTCATCCTGCAACGGTGCTTCGATGTCTTGGCACTAAACCTTGGTCTGTCGCTTACGTGCAACCGTCCAGAAGACCTGGGGATAGCAGGTACGGTATGCATCCTAACAGAATGCAACATTATTATCAGTTTCAAGTTATCTTAAAGCCGTCGCCGGATAATATTCAAGAGCTATATCTTAAAAGTTTAGAATGTTTAGGTATAGATTTAAAAACGCATGATATTCGTTTTGTTGAAGATGATTGGGAATCGCCGACACTAGGTGCTGCTGGGCTTGGCTGGGAAGTGTGGTGTAACGGTATGGAAGTGTCGCAATTTACTTATATGCAGCAGATTGGGGGTATTGAATGCCGTCCCGTTGCCGGTGAAATCACTTACGGGCTTGAGCGTCTTGCTTTATATATTCAAGGTGTTGATGAAGTAAAAGAACTTGACTGGAATGGGCAAGTAGGAGAAAAAGCTTTAAAATATGGTGAAGTAGCTTTTGAGGCTGAAAGGCAATTTTCAAAATATAATTTAGAGCTTGCAGATAGTGAAATGTTAGTACGGCATTTTAAAGATAGCGAAGAACAATGTGAGTGGTTAGTAGAGAAAAATGTGCCGTTAGCTGCTTATGATGAATGCCTTAAGGCAAGTCATGCATTTAATCAATTAAATGCACTTGGGGTGATTAGTGTAACTGAGCGTGCTTCCTACGTTTTAAGAGTGCGTCATTTAGCAAAAATTTGTTGCACAAAATGGTTGGAGATGAACGAGTGAGTGAGTTATTATTAGAGTTATTTAGTGAAGAGATACCTGCATTCATGCAACAAAATGCTGAAGAGGGTTATTTAAACATATTCACAAAAATTTTTGAAGAAAACGAAATATTTGTAAAAGTAAAAGTGTTTGCAGGACCTCGCAGGATAACTCTGCATGCTACCCACTTGCCGAAAGTAACGTTACCAAAAGAAACGGAAATTAAAGGACCTAGCTTAGATGCTTCGGAAGCCGCTATTAATGGCTTTTGTAAAGCTCATAATGTTAGCAAATCAGAGCTTTCTACTAAATTAATTAATAATCAGCTATATTATTTCTTCATCAAAAAAATAGAAGAAAGAGAAATAAAAGAGATTTTACCGGAAATTATTATAGAGGCTATTAATAAATATAGCTGGGCAAAGTCGATGTTTTGGGGTGATTATAATATAAAGTGGGTTAGACCTCTGCATAACATTTTATGCATATTTGATGGTGAAATATTACCGCTGCAATTTGGGCATTTAACCACTAATAATATTACGTACGGGCATCGCCTAGCTGATAACAAAAAAATAGAAGTGGAAAATTTTGAGGATTACAAAAATAAACTTTCAGAAAATCATGTTATTTTAGAAAGAATAAAGAGAGAAGAAATAATTAAAACCGGTTTATCAGAACTCGCAAATGCTCATGATTTAACTATAAAAGAAGATAATCGTTTAATCGAAGAAGTAGCAGGGCTTACTGAATTTCCTGTTGTGCTACTTGGAAGAATACCGCAAAAATTCTTAGAGTTACCTAAGGAGGTGTTAATTTCCTCGATGCGTACGCATCAGAAATATTTCTGTCTATTCGATAAAGCGGGAAATTTCGCACCGTATTTTCTGTTTGTGAGTAATGGCAGATTTGCAAATGCTGAACTCGTTATTAAAGGTAACGAAAAAGTATTGGCAGCACGTCTTTCTGATGCTTTATATTTTTATAAGCAGGATATAGCTAAAACTTTAGAATCAAATTTATCTAAACTGTTAGCTGTAACGTTTCATGCAAAGCTTGGTAACTTAAGAGAAAAAGTCGATCGCATAACCGATATTTGTAATTATATAGCTCCAAATAATAAAGATTTAATTACGGCAGCAAAACTTTGCAAAAGCGATCTTGTTTCGGCAATGGTCGGGGAATTTCCTGATTTGCAAGGTATTATGGGTTATTATTATGCAAAACATGAGGGGTTAGATGAAGAAGTAGCTACAGCAATTAAGGATCATTATAAACCCCAAGGTTTGAGCGACAATGTACCAAACGGGAATGCTGTACTTCTTGCTACTGCTGACAAAATAGATAGTTTAGTCGGTTTAATGATAGCAGGAGAAGCTCCGACAGGTTCAGGTGATCCATATGCCTTAAGACGTCAAGCTCTTGGTATAATAAGAATAATAATTGAAAATAAATTAGAGTTAAATTTAAATGATTTAATTAATTTTTCTATAAACTTATATAAAGATTCATCTGATAAAAATAAGAATTTAATAATATCTTTCTTTGAAGAAAGAATAAAATTCTATTTCAAAAATAATTATGATATTGCATTAATTAATGCGGTTTTTGATTTAAGCACAGAAGATTTGGTTAGTGTAATTCTAAAACTTAACGCCTTACAAAAATTTTTAGCAGAAGACGCAGGAAAGCAATTATTAAATGCTTATAAACGAGCAAGTAATATAATCGGCGATCAGAAAATTACCGGTTTAGTTGATGGGGGTCTCTTTACTACGCAGCCCGAAAAAGAATTATTTGAAGTGATGCAAAAACTTTCGCCGCAAATTATAGATAGTATAACTGATAAAGATTACGAGAGAGCTTTAAATTTATTATCATCTCTATTAGCTCCGATTACTAGCTTTTTTGACAACGTACTTGTTAATGACCCTGATCCAAAAATCGCACAAAATCGTTTATCGTTATTACAAAATACTTGCGAATTATTCCATAAAATAGCTAAGTTTAACCGCTTATGATTGAAACATGTCATACCGTGGCTTGACCAAGTACGAACGTTCAGGATGTCATTCCCATGTGATGTTGTTGCGTGAATCGATTTTTTTGTCATTGCAAGGAAAAACTGTAAGTTTTTACGAAGCAATCCAGTAAAAAATGCTAGTTTATAGCATTTTTTTAATTTTTTTCTGGATTACCACGCTCCTTACAGTCGCTCGCAATGGCGATTTAGTATCCACATAACAACGCTGCGCAGGAATGACATATAAGTAACAAACTTAAATAACTAAATTAATGATTAATAAAGCAGTTCAATTTATAAAATCCGGTAAAGTGGTTGTTTTTCCGACCGAAACAGTCTATGGAATAGGAGCGGATGCTACTAATAATGAGGCTTGTTTAAAGATTTTTCAGTTTAAAAATCGTCCTGCTATTAATCCGCTTATCGTGCATGTTGCATCCATAGAGCAAGCAAAAGAAATAGGTGAGTTTAATGATTTAGCTATAAAAATAGCAGAAAAATTTTGGTCGGGACCATTATCGATAGTTGTTCCTTTAAAAAAGAATGTTAATATAGCATCGTCAGTTACGGCAGGGCTTAATACAATAGCAATTCGGATACCGTCTTATCCTTTAGCATTAGAACTTATCAGACAATCAGGTAAGCCTATAGCAGCCCCAAGTGCTAACCCCTCAAACTATATTAGTCCAACTAACACCGAGCATGTTACGAAACATTTTAAGGATAATGAAGAAATTTTTATTTTAGCCCCTGAAATTTATCAATCTGAATATGGGCTAGAGTCAACGATAATTGATACTACAACCGCTACTCCTACTATTCTTAGAGAAGGGTTTATAACGGCTGAAGTTCTAGAAAAAACGCTTGGTATGGAAATTCTTAAAGCTTCAGAGAAAAGTACCATAAAAGCTCCTGGAATGCTTGCAAAACACTATTCGCCAAAAGTACCAATTAGATTAAATGCTACAAATTTAGAGGATAAAGAAATTGGATTAAATTTTGGCAATAGCAACCTTACGGGAAGATTCTTGTTAAATCTAAGCCCCAAAGGTGATCTTATAGAAGCTGCTGCAAATCTTTATGCATATTTAAGAATATTTGACGATTATGCTGCTAGTCATGATATAGAATATATTGCAGTTGCTCCGGTGCCTTCTACAAATATCGGAGCTGCAATTAACGACAGATTAAAACGTGCTGCAAAATTATAAATTTTGGTATTCTATTCGCCTTAATAGCTTTTTGATGACATTTGGTAATTATATAATTATCATGCGGCTTTAAATAATCATCTTTATTCATAATTCAAAATTACCGTTCTGCTCTATTCGCTCTATTACTTCATAAAAATAATTTTCAATATCGGAAGCAAATACTAAATTACCGTTATCTTTTAGCTTATCTTGCAAAACCTTAAGACGCTCTTTATTGAAAATGCGTTTCTTTTTTTGCTTATTTTTTGTCCATGGATTAGGAAATAAAATATAAATGCTGTCAAGGCTATTATTAGGTAGATCGTTTAATATAAAATCTAAATTGTTGGGGAATAATAAAAAATTCGTGATATTCTGCCTGCCTGCAAGCTTTAAAACATTTGCAACGCCGTTTAAATATACCTCTACCCCAATAAAAAGTGCATTAGGATTCATTTTAGCTTGGTTAATGAAATGTTCACCCATACCAAAGCCGATTTCTATAAATACTTCATCAATAAGCTTTTCTTTTGAAAATAAATATTTTGGTAGTTCCGTATCTAATAAATTTTGTTGCAAGCTTGATAGGCTTTTACCGATACGTCTTGCATATGAACGATTTAAGTTAATAGGAGAAAATAATATTACCCTACTGTAATCTTGTAGATCCTTATAAACGCTTTCAATATTATATCCTTGATCTAAGAAAATTTGAGTTACCGTTTCTTCCTGTTTAAATCCTATCTCTAATGCCAACTTACCGTTTTGTTTCAAGAATGTTTTTGCATTTTCGGCAATTGTTTTATAACTCTGTAAGCCGTTTTCTTCAGCAAATAATGCAAGATGCGGTTCATAATTTATTGTTTCAATTGCCATCTCTGATTTTTCGGTGTTCGATATATATGGCGGGTTGCTAACGATAAAATCAAACTTCTGATTCTCAATATTCTCAAACCAATTACTGTGAATAATCTGAACGCGATCCGTTACGTGATGTTTTAGAGCATTGTTTCTAGCAACTTCTATTGCATCAAGACTTATATCAGTCGCAATTATATTAGCATTCGGTAACTCGCATAATAGGCTGATAGCAATGCAGCCGCTACCCGTACCGAGTTCTAGGATTTTTATATTGTTAGTCTGTAGCCCTTCGGTTTCATACCCGCTTTCGCGGGAATGACATCTCTTTACCAATTCTACTACAATATCAATCAACAATTCAGTATTGCCTCTTGGAATTAATACATGTTTATTAACAATAAATTCACGTGAGTAAAATTCTTTTACACCTATAATATATGCTATTGGTTCATGCTTTAATCTTCTCTCTAACAATTTTTCAAAAGCTTCTATCTCTGACTGATTTAATTGTTCATCAAGATTAATAAGCAAATATTGAAGCGGTTTATTTATAACATGCCGTAGTAAGATTCGTGCTTCTAATTGCGATGAATTGATCCCTATTTTATTTAATTTATCTGTTGCGTCACCGAGAGCTTGCTTTATGGAGTATTGCATGAATAGTAAAATATTAAATTATTGAGTTGTTATCTAGCTCCTTGATCGTAGTATCTAATTCCATTAGAACCCGTGACTTGATCACGGGGTGACACTTATTGTCCATGGATTCCTGCTTTTGCAGGAATGACATCAAGCGAAATTATCTCTTCCATATCCTTTGGCAGCTCACAAGAAAATTCCATAATCTCATTACTAGTTGGATGAGTAAAACTTAAATACCAAGAATACAGAGCTTGGCGTTTAAAATCAATTAATTTTGCTTTTAATTCAGGTGGGGAATGAGCAACTTTTCGGTCGTTATTGCCATAAGTTTGATCACCGACTACCGAATGCTTTAAATGGCTTAGCTGTACCCTGATTTGATGAGTTCTACCCGTGCTAAGTTTGCATTCCACCATACTAATAGTGCCACCGTAAAACAATTCTAGAGTCTTATAATGTGTCACGGCTTCTTTACCGCCGTATTTTAATATGGTCATTTTTTGTCGATCGCTTCGGCTGCGACCTATATTATTCTTAATCACTCCTTCTAGCGGATTAATTACTCCCCAAACTAACGCTTTATACTTCCGTATTACCTGTCTTTGCTCTATCTGATTTGCAAGTAGCATATGTGCTTTATTATTTTTAGCAACTACCATCAAGCCTGTAGTATCTTTATCTAAACGATGCACTATTCCAGGTCTTTCTGATGAACTGATATCCGATAAATTCTTCGTATGGTGCAATAAAGCATTAACAAGCGTATCATCATGATAACCCGCCCCTGGGTGTACCGTCATACCTGCAGCTTTATTAATTACAATTAGATCATCGTCTTCATAGATTATATCGAGTGCTATATTTGCTGCCTCAATTTTTAGTTCTTCAGGTTCTTTAAAAGAAAATAATATAACATCATTCTCCTTGACCAAAACATCAGGATCAGAAATAATTACATCATTAACTAGTACTTGCGAATCTTTAATAGCTTTTTGGATTTGATTCCTTGAAACATTTTCAAGAAGCAATGATAGAGCTTTATCAAGCCTTATGCCGTTTAGTTCGTGCGGTACGGAATATTTTAACATATTTTATTTTAAGATAATGAATAATACGCTTAAATGGCTAAGTGCAATCGGTGTTGAATATTACTGTTCTACGCAGCCACAAAAATTAAATATTGATAAGCCCCAAGGAAACAATCAAATTAATCCTATGCCACGAAAAACAATTGATAAAATTCTTGAAGTAGATACCGGTAAAGTGCATGATAATATTAGTTTAGCAAGATCTCTTGCTGACAAAGCTCATAATATAGAAGAACTAAGAGAATCTCTACTGAATTTTAATGGCTGTGAACTTAAGAAATTTGCTACTAATACCGTTTTTGGTGACGGTAATCAGAAAGCTCAAATTATGTTAATAGGCGAAGCTCCGGGAAGTACTGAAGATTTAAAAGGTATACCTTTTTGCGGTGAAAGCGGGAATTTACTTGATAATATGCTGCATAGCATCGGAATTTCACGGGAAAATAACGCTTATATTACTAATACAGTATTTTGGCGTCCTCCTGCTAATAGACAACCGACATTCGAAGAAGTCGATATTTGTAGACCTTTTGTTGAAAAGCATATTGCTCTCATTAACCCCAAATTAATTATCTTGGTCGGTAGTACGGCTGCAACTAGCTTACTTGGAAAAAATTCGGGTATTACTAAAATTAGACAAGAATATTATTTTTATACCAATAAATATTTATCTTCACCCATTCAAACTACTGCAATCTTCCACCCTGCCTATCTACTACGCCAACCTATGCAAAAACGTACCTCATGGTATGATTTACTAAAGATTAAGGAGTATTTAGTAAATAATAAACTTATTCTTAATTGATTTTTAAATTTCATATTTTAAGCAACTAAAATTAGTTGCTTTGTATTAGTAAATATATTATTCTGAAATTAGAAGTAGTAGTGTACAAACGTTCAGAATATCATTCCTAGCTAGAAGCATTGTTGGGTGGATCGAAAAACGTGTTCTATAGGTCATACCATGGCTTGTACCTGAGGTATCCAAAAATACAACTAAAAAGTATGCATCGTTTAAACATTTTTAACTGGATGCCGTGATCAAGTCACGGCATGACAATAAAAAAAGAGGGACTAATATGATAAAAACCGATTTTATGAGTTATAAAGGTTATTTAGGATCAGTGCATTTTAATACTTCGGAAGAATTATTTTTTGGCAAAGTAGAATTTATAAGAGATTTAATAACTTACGAAGCATCTGATGCTAAAACTTTAATAAAGTCATTTCATGAAGCTATAGATAGTTACTTAGAAGATTGCAATATAGTGGGTAAAACTCCCGATAAACCGTTTAAAGGTAGTTTTAATGTTAGAATCGAGCCTGAATTACATAAAGAAGTAAGCTTATATGCTATGCAACATGGTTATACCTTAAATGGAATAGTTAAAAAAGCTTTAAATGAATTTATCAAGTGTTAGTTAATAGCTATAAATTATATAAAAAGATCGCCTAAGCTTTCTTATAGTATAGCTAGACCATAGTAAATAGGTACATACTATGCTAATATATATGTTATAAATAATAATAAATAAGTTATGGCAAGCAGTTACAGTTACGATTTAAGAATGAAACTATTCAAAGCTCTAGATGAATGTGCTCTCAATTG
>JAPYLE010000070.1 GCA_027293795.1 Rickettsia endosymbiont of Ixodes persulcatus | reverse complement strand
AAAGGGATATTGGTTTAAGGAATGAATTTATAGAAAAGATACAGCAAATTTCTAAAGGAACTCTAGTATTCATTGATGAGTCAGGAATAGAAGATAATGCTTGTAGAGAATATGGATGGAGTGTAGAAGGTACTAGATGTTTATTAAAGGATCAAGATATACTTAATCAATTTAACTCTGCCAGTAGTCATAATGTGCTTAAGAATTTAAGTATGGCATGTGAGAAACATTATATAGATTATCACAATCACAATATTAATCAGCTATTAGAAGATGAGCATATTAATATAGGAAGTAAGAGATATTCATGTCCATTAAAATACATAAAGAATGAAATGAAAAATAATGTACCGGGATTTATAGATGAGAAATATATTCATACAACTTTTACTAAGGTAAAGACAGAGGTAAAAGAAATGCGATTAGAGAAAGAGCTAGAACATACAATGACTATGAGACTATAAGGATTTACAATTATGATCAATGAACATAATAATCAGAAACGGAAGTCAGAAGATAATGCAAATGCATCTGATGAAAGACCAAGGCATGATGAGCTGTTTAAAAAGGTTATGAGTGAGCCTGTAGCTGCTCGTGAGTTTCTAGAGCATTATTTGCCAGTGTCATTCAAGGACAAGATTAATCTAAATAACGTTAAGATAGAAAAAGAAAGCTTTGTTACTGAAGATTTAAGAAAAAGATTAAGTGATGTTGTTTATTCTGTTTCTTTAAAACAATCCAAGGTTGGAGATGGTAGTACAGACAGTATAGATCATGACAAAGCTTACGTATACATTCTTATTGAGCACCAGTCTAGTAGTGATTACTGGATAGCTTTTAGGCTTTGGCAGTATATGCTTCTATTATGTGAGAGACACAGAAAAGAAGAAAAAAAGCTTCCCCTAATATGTCCTATTGTAGTATACGCAAATGATAAACCTTATAATGCTCCCAAGAGCTTATGGGAGCTTTTTGATGATAAGGAGCAAGCAAGACTTCTTATGGGTAATGAATATTTACTTGTTGATTTACAAAAACAAAGTGATACTGACATAGTAAACAAGAAACATCTTGGTATGATGGAGTATATGCTGAAACATATCAAGGCTCGTGATATCTTAAATCTTTGGCAGTCACTATTTGAAAGGTTTGAAAGTAGTATTGAAATAGATAAGGAAAATGGCTACATTTACATTAAATGGTTATTATGGTATAGTGATGCTAAGGTATCTGAAGATAAACAAGTAGAGCTTGCAAGCATAATAGCAAAACATCTAAATAAAGCAGATCAAGAGGCACTTATGAGAACTATTGCTGATAAATATATTGATGAGGGTATACAAAAAGGAATGGTCCAAGGAATGCAGATCGGAAAAGCTGAAGGAAAAGCTGAAGGAAAAGCTGAAGCTATGACATTAGTTGCTAAAAACTTATTAGCTCAAAATATAGATATTAATACTATATCTGTTGCCACTGGGCTTGCTGTTGATGCAATAGATAAACTAAAAAACAAGCAGTAAAATATAAGGTTCTGTCGCATTTCTTGCCAAGGGCTGAGATATAGAGTATAAGGAGCGAAAAATTAGAAGCATGCCATTCCGTATATCGCCAGCACTCTTGATACATTTTAAAGGATTTTGCTCATCAGTGCTACCTTTAACATTATCATTTTTTAAAGAAACAGAATCAACCACTTTCATCTTTCAGATGAAAGTTTGTTTTATAGCGACTAGAAGTCGCATATGAAGCTAAAGCTTATGCGACCCGTATGTGCAAAATCATGTCTGGCTCATGTGTACCAATATGCCTATTAATCATATAA
>JAPYLE010000069.1 GCA_027293795.1 Rickettsia endosymbiont of Ixodes persulcatus | reverse complement strand
TTGAGAGCACATCATCTAGAGCTTTGAATAGTTTCATTCTTAAATCGTAACTGTAACTGCTTGCCATAACTTATTTATTATTATTTATAACATATATATTAGCATAGTATGTACCTATTTACTATGGTCTAGCTATATATTAGAAATTAAACAACAAGCAAAGACAATTGGGCAACCATTAAAAACAAATATAGGGCAACAACCAAGTAATAAATTTCAGAAGATGGTTAGTCAAAAAACGAATGATCAATCTAGACGACTTTAATAATAAAAAAACATTAGGCAAAATTTCTAATTACTAATATAATTACTTATAGTTAATTTATACTTTAACAAAGAATGACTACAATACTTGTGATCGTTATTATAATAATGATCGCTTTATCTGCTTTATTTGCTGCTACCGAAACTGCTATTACTGCCTCTTCTCCCGGGAAGATTCATAAGCTTAAAATCGCCGGCAATAAGCGTGCTAAAACAGTTTTAGAGGTTCTTAAGAAAAAAGAAAAAGTCATAGGAACTTTATTAATCGGTAACAGCTTAATCAATACTGTTTGTACCACTATTGCAACTAGTATCTTTATTAGCTTTCTCGGAGATAATGGACCGATAGTTGCTTCCGGCATTATGGCTTTTATAATTATTGTTTTTGCTGAAGTAGTACCGAAAGCAATAGCCGTTGCTAAACCTGAACAATTAGCATTAAAAATGTCTTCAACTATAGTAATTTTTTTAAAGCTTTTTAAACCTATTAATATTGCTCTTGATTATATTACAAAAATATTTTGCTTTATATTTCGTATTAATTTAAAACCTCAAATCTCAGGTACCGAGGAAGTAAGAGGCGTGATTGAGCATTACCATCAAGAAGGCGGAGTTTATAAATCCGATCGTAATATGCTTGGCGGAATATTAGATATACGTAATATGACGGTATCGGAAATTATGACTCACAGGAGTAGTATTATAGCCCTTAATATCGACCTACCTCATGAAGTAATAATTAAAACTTTATTATCAGGTGCTCATACACGTATACCTTTATGGCAAGATAATAGAGATAATATAATAGGGATTCTTAATTTAAAAAATTTGCTTAAAGCATTATACGAAAATAATAATGATGCAAAAAAAGTTGATATTAATAAACTTCTAACCCCACCTTGGTTTATCCCTGAGAATGCACTTGTAGTAGACCAGTTACATGCATTTAGAGAACGTAATAATCATTTTGCTTGTGTTGTAGATGAGTATGGTACTCTACTAGGTATTATTACTCTTGAAGATGTTATAGAAGAAATCGTAGGACCTATTACCGATGAACATGATAGGCTTAATAATGAAATTATCAAGAAGTCTAATACCGAGTTCATTATAAAAGGAACTACGACTATTAGAGATATTAACCGAGAACTTGATTGGAATTTATCGGATGAGGATGCAAACACTATAGCAGGATTAATAATCCATAAAATTGCTAGGATTCCAAATCAAGGAGAAGTAATTAAAATATTTAATTTAAAGGTAATTATTTTAAAGAAAATTGCCAATAAGATTGATAGCGTAAAAATTACCGTATTACCTACTACTGAGGAAACAATAAGCAGTGAGTGAAATCGGTAATTTTTTACTGCTAGCTACGATGTGCTTAAGCAGTGTGTCGGTATTATCTGTCATACCGTGGCGCGACCACGGTATCCAGAAAAAAATCAAAAAAGATTGGATCCCGCGATCGAGTCACGGGATGACAACCATACTCCCTTTCTACATGGCTGCCTTATTTACGTTATTTGCCTTTTATACCCTAGTCTACGCTTTTATTATCTCTGACTTTTCACTACAAAATGTTTTCTTAAATTCTAGTACCTTAAAGCCGTTAATATATAAAATAGCCGGTAGTTGGTCGAGTCACGAAGGGTCGATGTTATTATGGTTTTCCTTATTACAAATCATTAGTTGTTGTTATATATTTTTACTTGAAGATAACCAGCTTAAATTTTTATCTATTATCATATTATCAGCTCTACAATTATTTTTTAGTAGCTTTATTTATTTTACCTCGAATCCTTTTAACGTTTTTTCATTTAGCCCTAAAGAGGGACTCGGGCTAAACCCAATGCTACAAGATATTGCTCTTAGCATTCATCCACCATTACTTTACCTCGGCTATGTTAGCTACGTAGTACCTTTTACTATTGCTACTGTAATGTTGCTTACTCCTGTCATACCGCGACTTGATCGCGGTATCCATATTATCAATTTTTTTCTGGATACCGCGATCAAGTCGCGGTATGACATAAATTATAGCCCTTTATGTCTTCTCAAAACATTTGCGGGCTTCGGTATCTTATTTACTACTATCGGAATTAGTCTTGGTTCTTGGTGGGCATATAGAGAACTTGGCTGGGGTGGATTTTGGTTTTTCGATCCGGTAGAAAATATTTCGTTATTTCCTTGGTTATCCGGAATTATGCTATATCATTCTATAATTGTAACAGCAAAAACCGGACGTATGCAAAGTTGGATGATAATTTTATCAATCGTTACTTTCTTATTGGTAATATTTAGCACTTTTTTAGTACGTTCCGCTTTTGTTACCTCAATTCATTCTTTTGCATTCTCACCTGAGATAGGGATATACCTGCTTGGGATATTTTTAATTTTGAGTATTGGAAGTATAGGGTTGTATAGTGTCATCCCGCGACTCGATCGCGAGATCTCAGGAAGTTTACCATCACAGACTGTTTTACAAGATCCCGTGGTCAAGCCACGGTATGACATACTCGGCATACTCCTCGGCAATATATTTTTCCTTCTTAGCCTTATTGTGCTAATAGCTGCCACACTTTATCCGCCAATTTACTCTTTATTCGATGATAAACCTATTATTATTAGTGAAACATTTTTTATTAATAATTTTATTATATTCGTTATTCCTATTCTGTGTACCATAGGATTATTTACTACTAGAAGCTCTATTAAAAAACATATTATAATTCTAATATTATCTCTAATAATTACTTATTTAATATCATCAAAAGTAACATTTAGTGCTATATCGATTTTAACTATAATTGCATCTATATTTCTGATGCTTCATAATGTTCATCATCTTTTGATTAAAACTAATTATTTTAGAAATAGACTTAAAGCAAGTAATGCTAGTATGATCCTTGGGCATTTTGGTTTTGCACTGATTAGCTTTAGTATCACTATGAATGCATTATTACAAAGTGAAATGGATTTTACCGGAGAGGTAGGAACAAATAAAACATTTAACGAATTTAAAGCTCATCATTGGCTTGTAATATATTTTAGCGTGAATTATATCACCGTCTATATTACTTAAAACGGCGTAAAGATCATATGATAAATAAGAGTATATATCGCTTTCTTGCGATAAACTCTTTTCAACTATATAAAGC
>JAPYLE010000068.1 GCA_027293795.1 Rickettsia endosymbiont of Ixodes persulcatus | reverse complement strand
GTAGCTTTAAATTTACGCTTAGTTTTATAGACCAAACTAGCTTCATCCATTAATCTTGCAATACGCCTCCTACTAATAACTATACTTTGCCTAGATAGCGCCTTTTTAATAGGTCTAGTTCCATAATTACCCTCTAAATTGTTTTATATTTATATTTTGAAGTTCATAATTAGGTATTTTTTATTACTTCATCATATAGTTCTATTAAATCTTCAATTTCTAAACATATTTTGCATAAATAATTATCTAACTTCTTATCAAAATTGCTCTACGATATCTTGCAGGCGTTACTAAGTGATAAATAAGTACTGTAACATTATGGCTCTTATGTATGTACCTACTCTCTTCCATCCATACATCATATCACGAAGCAAAGCTTCGGGGAATTAAACCCTAAGAGATTAAACGAATTAAAAAAGCTTTCTTATGATAATATTCGTACATTAATGGAAGATTTTAATAAAATTGAAAAAACTTTTTAATGTGCGTTATTTACCGGTAATAATAACGATTTGAAGATTTAATAGAACTATATGATGAAGTAATAAAAAATACCTAATTATGAACTTCAAAATATAAATATAAAACAATTTAGAGATATTATGGTTTTAGTAAGAAGAGAACTTGAGAATGAAAAATGTACAAATACTTTCTTATTATCAAATATTAATGAAAAATTTTTCAAACCAAGTGTTGTTGTTCACGTAGAAGCTATTAAAATATGTCAACAGCAAAATAGTACAAATCCTTTCGCAATTATAGAGGATAAAATTATTGAAAATTTTAATCTCACTCTTAATAACCTCCCATGTATATTATGTCATTCCCGCGTAGGCGGGAATGACAATAAGGTCTTTTTAAAAATTGTGTAACATTTTTTAGGCAATACCAAATATATTTTGCAAAGCTAGATATATTAATATAGATTAAGTATAAAAAAGAATTAGTGAGTAAAATGCCGAAGAATCAGAATTTAGACATAGAAAGAAAGCAAGATCATATTGAAATTAATCTTACAAAAAACGTTGAATCTACACTTAAAAGCGGTTTTGAATCTATTCAATTTATTCACAACGCATTACCGGAAATTAATTACGATAACATAGATACGACTACTACTTTCCTCGGAAAATCTTTACGAGCACCTATTCTAATTTCTAGTATGACCGGAGGAATGGCTAGAGCTAGAGATATTAACTATCGACTCGCAGAAGCAGCCCAAAAAGCCGGTATTGCTATGGGGCTTGGCTCTATGAGGGTTCTGTTAACGGAAGCAGATACGATCAAGACATTTGCAGTAAGGCATATCGCTCCTGATATCCCTTTATTAGCCAATATCGGGGCAGTGCAGCTTAATTACGGAGTAACACCGAAAGAATGTCAGTATTTAGTTGATGCTACCAAGGCCGATGCCTTAATCCTTCATCTGAACGTATTGCAGGAGCTAACTCAGCCGGAAGGTAATAGAAATTGGGAAAATCTTTTACCTAAGATAAGAGAAGTGATTAATTACCTCTCTGTCCCTGTAATTGTTAAAGAAGTAGGATACGGTTTATCTAAACAAGTTGCTAAAAACCTTATTGATGTAGGAGTTAAAGTTCTCGACATTGCAGGGAGCGGAGGAACTTCCTGGAGTCAAGTTGAGGCTTATCGTGCTAAAAATTCATTACAAAACCGTATTGCTAGTAGCTTTATTAACTGGGGAATCCCGACTTTAGATTCTCTCAAGATGGTATGGGAAGTTTCAGAAAATGTTTCAATTATTGCTAGCGGTGGATTAAAATCGGGTATTGACGGTGCAAAAGCAATTCGTATGGGAGCTAATATTTTTGGACTTGCCGGTCAATTATTAAAAGCGGCAGATACTTCGGAGTGCTTGGTTTTCGAAGAGATACGATTAATAATTAAGCAGCTTAAGATTACCATGCTATGCACCGGATCACGTACTTTAAAAGACCTCACAAAAGCAGAGATAAGGTTGTAGTAGTTTATTCATAATATATAGGTATTAGGTGCATTTGCCAAATTTGCTCTGCTACTTGTTTACCAACTCCTTTATTTTGAAACCTTGCGATGATAAAAAATTCCCCCATATTCTAATCGATTTTATTGTGCGTTCCAACTTTATTAAGCAATACAAAACCCGCCATTTCCTCATTTACTTTAACCAAATATACTTTTTGATCTGTTTCTGTAAAATATTTTTTATAATCAACAGCTTCATATAAACCATCTTGCGGCAACGCCCAATCATATTCATCTGATGTAAAACCACAATAACGTGATATATCATATATATAAAACCGTGCCATATTTTGGATTAGAAGGTAATCGGGAATGACGGCAGGGATTAAATGTATAGTTTTTACAAATCTATTATTCATAACTCTTTCCTAAAATATAAACCTGCAAGACATTTCCGTCAAAAGTATTTTTTTAGTCCTAATAATATCCTCAATCCTTATACTTGGACATTTGATCATCCGGAGCATATACATTTAGTTTTATATTAATCGGCTATTCACATATACAGCTATGGTCAGATGAAAGGGTCGCAACGCGTATTATTGTCATTGATGAGCTAAAAAGAAACAATAATTTCGGTAGTAAATTCTTAGAGCTTTGTGAGAAATGGCTAAAATCTAAAGGTTATAAAACTCTTCACATTGAATCTTCGCCGGCAGTGTTGGGATTTTATAGAAAGAATGGTTATATAGAAATGCCGTTTAATGATCCTGACGGATATGAAAGCTCGCCAGATGATACAGCTATAGGAAAAATTTTATGAAAATAGAAGCTAACAATCCTCTACAAAATTTAATTCTGCTTGAGAAAGATGTACGGGGCTATGGTTTTGTGATTGGTCTGATTATGATATTAGAGCAGGTGATAGATGAGTGCAGAGAGATAAAAGAAGCTATTGACGATGCCGAACCACCGGAAAGAGTGCAAGAAGAAATAGGCGATTTGCTCCATACAGCAATTTCACTATGATGTGTCAACACTTTTCCGGACAGTTGTTCATGCACATTTTTGTATTTCTTCATATTGTACTGGTGATAGATAGTCATTAGAAGAATGCATTCTTATACGGTTGTAAAATACCTCTATATATTCAAATATGG
>JAPYLE010000067.1 GCA_027293795.1 Rickettsia endosymbiont of Ixodes persulcatus | reverse complement strand
GGAAAACATAGAGATGAGAAAAAATTACGCAACTATGTAAAGAATCAAGGTGCGGATCGACCATCATATAAAGCTTTTCATCAGAAGCAACTAAAACTTTTTTAGATACCTCGCAGCTCTGCTGCGAGGAGTATCATTTTTAGTAACAAGAAATTAGTACTAAAACCGGTTAGGGAATTATGAGCTATTGCTTTAGTATGTCATTCCTACCTTCGATGAGCTTTGGTGTATGTCTTTATGTCATTCCCGCGTGGGCAATGACATACTGAAAGTTGTTACAACACATGATCAAGTCACGGGGTGACACATTTTTAGAACAATATCTTCAACTTTAATGAACCCCTTTATGGCTAGTATATTTGCTGCGCAAATTACAGTTATACGTTGCAAGTAGCTCACTATTCTTATGAGCCGTAAGTAAACTTGCACCTACATTAAACAGACTTTCAGTGTACTGCTACTTGTAGTGTTCTCAAAGTAATTATCTGCCCAAATAAATCTAGCTTTTACCTTAGGTTGCTTATTGTTGAAGCTATTTTCTACGGAAGCATGCAGCCCCAGTACTATTTGAGTATCGTTTGATAATCTCTTAGGAGCGGTTATTTTTATGCCTGCAATCCCTGTAGTTAAATTACTGGACTTACCTGCGATATACATATTATTCACGCCTGTACCGGTTTCGGTATAAGCATTATCTTTATATGTATTATATCTAATACCGATATTAGGCATTATATACTATCAACAACAGAGAATTGATAACCGACATTACCCTTAAAGCCGTAAACTTTGCTTGTATATTTACCGCTAACTGTTTTATAGCTATTAGGCCCGACTTGTCTTTTGTGTTAATTTTACTGTTACTTGCAGAGAATATTTCTTGTAATATAAAATCGCTACCAAATTGTTGCTGACCATATAGAGAAATAATATCGCTTTCTGCCGATAATTTATCACCCGTACTTGAACCTTTAAACTTAAAGTCAGAGTTCATACGGCTATATGCAATACCGACAAGACTGTTTTCCCTGAGATAAAGATCACCACCGCCAATTGTACCGCCTGCTACCGTACCTTTATAGCTAGGATTACCTTTATATGCGTCTTGATTACTTGAACAGAAAGTACCGGCAATCCATAATCCTTTTTTAGTAACTATAGGGTTTTCTTCATCACCTGCTGCAACTGCTATCATATAGCTAGACCATAGTAAATAGGTACATACTATGCTAATATATATGTTATAAATAATAATAAATAAGTTATGGCAAGCAGTTACAGTTACGATTTAAGAATGAAACTATTCAAAGCTCTAGATGAATGTGCTCTCAATTG
>JAPYLE010000066.1 GCA_027293795.1 Rickettsia endosymbiont of Ixodes persulcatus | reverse complement strand
ATTATATGATTAATAGGCATATTGGTACACATGAGCCAGACATGATTTTGCACATACGGGTCGCATAAGCTTTAGCTTCATATGCGACTTCTAGTCGCTATAAAACAAACTTTCATCTGAAAGATGAAAGTGGTTGATTTGCTAAATCATATTGTACTACTAAATCCGCATGACTGATTTTATATTTTTGCTTTAATTGAGATGAAGTTGTAGAAAGTAAAGTAGTATTGCTCGATTCTTTAATACTGCTACAACCTTGAACAAGAAAAACTATAAACAGTAAAAAGATATATGTAAATTTTAAATTAAGAGCGGTGTTTAAATATTATGTTAATTTTTCTAATTCTCCTCTAATATTTGGAGAATTAATTAACATTAACCTACACTTTACCATATTTTTATCACTATATAAAAGCTCATATTCAATAATTATGGTTTCTTTAAATCCGATATTTTTGTAATTGTGGTAAAAATCACGGACTAAAGGTAAACCCTTTATAGGATAACAAATTAAGACGGTATTATTAAGAGATCGTAGCTTAATTTTTTTTAAGTGCTTCGAGCAATTTTTGAAACTCGTTTTTGACCTCAAAAGGCGGATTAAGAAAAATTAATCCTCTATTTTCTTTAAACGGTAGAAAAGCTTTTATAGCATTATAAGCATCTATATTATGCGTATTATTCGGTAGTAGTTTTTTTAGACTCAAGTAATCGCTTGGATGAAGCTCGCAAGCAATTAAGTGATCATTTGGTCTTAATAATTGTTTAATTATAAAAGGTGAGCCAGGATAATAATTTTTCCCAGCTAGGTTTACTATATTAAAAAAACCTTTAAAAGTTCAGGAATATGATCGGTAGCTTGCAGTAATTTATTAATGCACGTATCGCTTTCTAGAGTTTTACAAGCAGCTTCCGAACTTAAATCGTAAAGACCTAGACCTGCAAAAGCATCTAAAACTGCAAGAGGTTTTTCTTTTTTCTTAAACTGCTCTAAGATCGCAATAAGCACTAAATGTTTCACTATATCGGCAAAATTGCCTGCATGATAAATATGACGATAGTTCAAAATTATAATCCATATTTTTTAACAATTCTGCTGCTTCTTCTGAAGTAAGAAGTTTATCACTATTATTATTTCTTCTTTCTAAAGCAATTTCTGCATCTTCTTTATCTTTTTTATCTTTTTTTAATTCACGTAAGTAATTCTTAATTGCCACTCGTATTAATTGAGCTTTACTAACCATAAAACTAATCATTAATTCTTTCTGTATACCCAAGTAAAAACAAAAATAAATTATTTTGTAATAAAGATGGAAGCTGTATTTCATCTTTATTACTCATTATTTTAATTCTTTTTTCAAAAGAAGTATCTCCCATGTTTTAGAGTAATTCTTTATAAGGTTAATTAATTATTGTCCTGTACTATTTACCAAATTTTGCTTTATCAAAGTATTTGTTAAAAGTTCTACTGTTTGTTGTAGATTATTTAATTTCTTTTGAGTGATTTTATCTTGATTAATACTATAACCTTTAATGAGATATTCTCTAAGTAAGTTAGTATAGCTAGACCATAGGAAATAGGTACAGTTAAATAAACTTTAGTACGTGTTCTACAGCCATACTGATATCTTTGAATTGCCCCGTAACTTTTCTTATTTCGTTCTTAATCTTAAACCAATAATGTTCTATAGGATT
>JAPYLE010000065.1 GCA_027293795.1 Rickettsia endosymbiont of Ixodes persulcatus | reverse complement strand
AAATTGCTTTAAAAGTGCTAATATTCTGCTATCATCATCAACGATTAAAATGTGTGCTTTGTATGTATGCATGTACACTCGTTTAATTTGAAAAATTGGCTTCGTTGCTCGTTTTATGTCATTCCCCCGAGGTATTGTTGCATGGATCAGTAAAATCCGCTGTGTCACCCCGTGGCTTGACCACGGGGTCCATAAAAACAACTTAAAATACTAATGATTTTAGTATTTTTAATTGGACTTAGTTCACAAGTCACAGGATGACAAGAGTAGGAATGATATAAAAAATGAAACTAAATTACGTCTACTTTAATATAAATATAGGTTAATGACAATGATAAAACTAGAGCAAATTTTTTGGCATGTTTGGATTAACGGTGATTTAGTTCCTTATCAATTTGCAAGGATTCATGTTTTGACTCATAGCCTGCATTACTCAGGATCGGTATTTGAGGGTGAGAGAGCTTATAACGGTAAAGTTTTTAAACTAAAAGAACATACGGAAAGATTAATAAAATCAGCAGAAGCATTAGGTTTGAAAGTACCTTATAGTGTGGATGAAATAATGAAAGCTCATGAACTTGTAATAAAACAAAATAATATTAAGGATGCATATATAAGACCGCTTATTTGGTGCGGAGACGAATCACTAAATATTACTAATCCTGATTTATCTACTAATCTTTTGATTGCTGGTATTCCATCTATACCAAGGTCTTTTGAGAAAGGTATAAATTTACATATAAGCCGTTGGCGTAAAGCAATGCCTGATAGCACGCCGGTACAATCTAAATCCGCCGCTCAATATAATATGGCAATAACTAGTAAAAAAGAGGCTAAAGCTCTTGGTTATGATGATGCATTATTACTTGATTATGAGGGTTATATTGCCGAATGTACTACAACAAATATTTTCTTTGTTAAAGCTAAAACATTATATACTCCGATTGCCGATAGATTTTTAAACGGCATAACAAGACAAACTATTATTGAAATTGCAAAAGATTTAGGTCTAGAAGTAAAAGAAGAGCGTTTGAAATTAGAGCAAATAGAGAATTTTACCGAATGTTTTGTTACAGGTACGGCAATCGAGGTACAAAATATTAATTCTATAGACCTGGGCAATAAAAAGATTATTTTTGATGATCATCAAATTGCAAATACTCTAAAAAAAGAATATGATTGTATTGTTAGGGAGTAGAGATATTATTCTGAAAGCTGTCATCCCGTGGCCCCTCCACGGGATCTATATCAACAACTTGTTGTAGGATTTTAACTAGATCCCGTGGAGGGGCCACGGGATGATATTAATAATTAAAAATTATGCATAATATATTTAAAGGTTTAATTACCGCAGCTATAACCCCTTTTAAAGATAATAAATTAGATTTAGAGGCTTTAGAGAAAATTTTAAAATATCAAATAAAATATGAAGTCGATGGGGTGTTAATTGCAGGCTCAACCGGGGAAGGTAGTAGTTTAAGCTTTGAAGAATATAAATTATTACTGCAAACTAGCGTAGAAATCGTTAATAAGCGTATTCCTATAATAAGCGGATGTTCATCAAATAATACTGCTTATGCAAGAGAGCTTGCAGCGGAATCTACAAAAATTGGGGTTGACGGTTTTATGGCTAGCCCCCCGTCTTATATAAAACCTACTCAAGAAGGGATTTATAAGCATTTTGAAGCGTTGCATGAAGCATGTAATCTACCTATTATGTTATATTCGGCACCGACTAGAAGCGGAGTAGATTTTTCTGATGAGACAATATTAAGACTTAGCAAGCTATCACGTATTTTAGCATTAAAAGATTGTGGAGTAGATTTAGAACGTCCTATGCGGATTAGAGCAATAGTTAAAGAAGATTTTAATATTTTGACTGGTAATGATGAAGTAGTCTTAGCTTTTAATGCTCAAGGCGGGGTAGGGTGGGTTTCGGTAGCTTCAAATATTGCTCCCAATATATGTAAAGAACTATTAGAGAAGTGGTATAAGAATGATGTTAAAGAAGCTCTTGAAATCCATCAGAGATTACTACCTTTATATAAAGCTTTATTTGTAGAATCTAATCCGATTCCGATAAAATATGCTGCACATTATTTAGGCTTATGTGAAAATAAAATTAGATTACCTCTAACTGAAGCAAGCGATAAGGCTAAAAAACAAATTGAAAACATTATAACATCACTATCTATAAAAATATGACCGGGTATAAGAAAGTTATTGCACAAAATAAGAAAGCACTTTTTAATTATTTTATTGAAGGAAGATTAGAAGCAGGTATTGTATTAAAGGGTAGTGAAGTGCAGTCTCTGCGTCAAGGTAAAGTTTCCATAGAAGAAAGTCATGCAGCCGATACCGGACATGAGGTATTCTTATATAACTGTCACATTGCGGAATATGAAAAAGCAAACAGATTTAATCATTCTACTAGAAGACCGCGTAAATTATTATTGCATACTAAAGAGATAAAGAAAATTATCGGTAGAATTAAAATAAAAGGCTATACGTTAGTAGCTCTTTCTATGTATTTTAATAAAAAAAACAAAGTGAAAGTTGAGCTTGGTATTGCTAAAGGTAAGAAATTACATGATAAAAGAGAGTCAATTAAAGAAAAAGATTGGAAAAGAGATCAGAGCAGATTGATAAGACAAAAATAAAGTAAAAATAATATAAAATTTAAAGGTTATTTATGCAGTATATTATAGGTAAAATATTGGTTATATTCGTAATTATTGTAGGTGTTTTATTTATTTTCAAAACAATAAAAACTTATTCTACAAAGTCGGTTTCCGTGGAGGTTAAACAAAGTGAGAATGCAAGAAAA
>JAPYLE010000064.1 GCA_027293795.1 Rickettsia endosymbiont of Ixodes persulcatus | reverse complement strand
CGACTATAGTAAACAGTACGTAATTTCCTGACGTATTGAACTCATGGTGCTTGTGATGCTAACGCATCATGGCGCACATGGCAAGCTAAAGCTTTTCCATCTGGAAGATGGAGGTTTTAACCACCAAAGGGACTATAAAGATATAGCATTATCAAACGCAAGCGGTCCGTCAACTATAGCATTCGTGATCTGTCCGCGGATCTGCCATTTTTGATAAAGCGGCAGCATTAAGGGTTGTAGGAATTGCAGAAGTCACCTTCTCAACTGCTGATAATACCGCCACTCTAACTTGTTTGTCTTCTTTGAGCAATATGCATTAAGTCAATAGCATTCTGCACTATATCACGCTTATCTTCTAGAGTAGGGCGGATATTAATAGCAGCATCAGTAATAATAAACGGCTTTGGAAAAGTAGTGACTGCCATTAGGAAAGCATGATTTATACGGCGTTCGGTACGAAGGCTGTTTTCTTTATGAACTACCGTAGACATAAGCTCTGCAAAGAGCCTTTCAGAACAGCCGCCACTTCTCTTTTCTTTTTGCAAGCTCTACTCGTGGCTATGCTCAACGTTAATTACTTGATAATCCTCAAGATCGACATTATTAACTTTTGCTACTGCTTCTATTTTATGTTGAGGTCCAATTAAAACCGGTTTTATTACATTAAATTGTGCTGCTCTAACTGCACCGAGTAATGATTCTTTATCGATCGGATGAACTACTGCAGTCTTAACAGGCTTAAAGCCATCGGCTCTAAGTAATAGATCGATGAAATGCTTTGCTGCTTCGGGGGTCAAAGTCAGGATCGTTGATTTCTTTTGGAGAAGTGTAAGTAGCGCCTAATTTCTTAGCTAGAATCACATCTAAAAAAGTCTCGTTTATTATATGTTGTTTCTTCATAAACCCCTTAATAAATTAATCACTAACTTAATTAGATAATATATAAGTTAATTAATAAAGGGAAAATTGAAGGAGATTTTCAATAGGAAATTTGTAAGTAGCATTACCGCAACAGTGTATATACTCGTTGAACTTGAAAAATTGGCTACGTCGTATTTATAAGAGCTGCGGTGCTGAACGTTTAACATACCCTCCGCTCCTCGCCTTATATATTCCTTGCTCTTTTCCAAATTAAACTTCGTCTACTGTTTTTTATTTATCCCAATTTTCTAAAATTAAATTAGGTATACGCTTAAATTCTTTTATATTATTAGTGACTAAAGTTGCATTCTCGGCTAGAACATGACTTGCAATAAGTAAGTCATTACTCCCTATTATTGTTCCCTTCTTCTCTAACATACTTCTCAATTCGCCATAGTAAAATGCACATTTTGCAGAGAAACTTATTACTTCAACTTTATTTAAAAAAGCGTCTAAGTTAATTTGATTTTGTTTTTTATTCTGATTACTTGAATTAGACACTCCATATTGAAGCTCTGCTAATGCTATAGAAGAAATAACTACAGAATTATTTTTTTCAACTATTTTAAGCTTTTGTAAGTAAGGTATAGGTTTCTTATTCATTACGTAAATACAAACGTTTGTATCTAACATGAAAATCATTTAAATAATTCCCAGTTTCGTTCTTGTAGTGGCAAATCCTTTCTTCCTTCAGGAAAAAAATCACCTGTAGGTTTTATTTCATCAAATACTTCCTCCCATGTTTTTAATATTGGCTGTAATACTATTCCTTTTCCTAAAGGAATTATGCTTACTTCTTTAGCTGAAAAACGAAATTCCTTAGGTAATCTTACTGCTTGACTTTGACCATTCATAAATATCTTTGCTTTATTCATAATAATACCTCATAGTATATATTAATTAGTATATATTATTATTATTATTACAGCAAACAAAAATTCTATATTTTTTACTACTCCATATTTCTCAAATGGTCTTCTAATTTTCTTAGTTTTCTGCCTTCATTTACTATAGGTTTTACATAGGTTTGCATTTTTGCATTTTCCCTATATTTATTAATCTGATCGATCTGAGCATTTACTTCATCGGTAATAACTTGCTTTCTATCCTCTATTTTATTTAGTACTTCAGTACTATATTCGTAATTTTTAACATCAGCATTAAAGCTATTAATCTCTTCTGTAATCTTTTTGTCTATTTCAGCTCCCCCGTCAGTATCTTTGACCTTTTGTGCTATTAATGCCGGCATTTCTTCGAGCTTGATATCATCTCTTTTGAAATGATCTTTAAGCTCTTTATAAGTTTGTTCTAAATTTGCCTGAGCTTTCTCGTGCATAATATCATAATGCTCTTGACGACGAGTATATCGATCTTCATCTATAAATTGTGCATGTTTTCTATGAGCGTTATCTATCATATCCCGCATCTGAGAATCAGTAGCTTTCTCACGCATAAATCTGTCACCCATCATTACCGGATCATCTTCCTCGGATAACCTACTACGTACCTCATGAATGAGCTTTCTTTGAGCTAATTCTTGATAATATTCCACATCACTCTGTCTACCTGTTTTCTCTAATCTTGCTAGATATTCCGGTGATAACACATCTGCTTGAGCAGCTAGCGTTTCCTTATTAATATGCATTTGAAGCTCTTTAAATTCTCGTGCTTTTTCTTCATCTTTTAATTTTTCGCTATAAGTTCTAAGTCTTGGATCGTTATATTCAAAATCATGCCATTCGGCACTAGTTAGATTACCCTCATAAGCATCACGTAAATCTTTACCGACTATTGCAGTTAAAGCCCCTCTTTTTATTCCTGTATAACCAGCATATATTTTTTCGCCTATACCTACACGCTTTTGTTCTTTTAAAGCTCTCTTAGATTCAACCCGACGCTCCATCTCTTGCCAACTTCTAAGTACTCCTATATTCTTACCAAATAAACCTACTCCTCGCCCTGACATATCTTGATGAGCATCTTTATAAGCTTTTTGATAATCTCTAGTAAAGTTCGCATCACTAGCGAGTTCACGTAAGTTAGCATCTTTTAATGACTTATCAAGCTCAGTTTTTTGTTCTTTACTTAAAGCGGCGTAATCTTTCACTCCATATTTATTTTCAGCAATTTTATCTCGAAGCTGAGTAAATTTCATTTGCGATAGTTCTTTTGCTTTTAATTCATTCCCTTTAGGTAAATTCTTTAATAATCCTGAAATACCGTTTTCATAATCCGTAATAGCATTCATTTTTACATCTTTAGAATCTATACCGTATTTCCTCTTAACTTCATTTTGTACGGCTTTGTTAGCAGAAGAACCAAGAGCTTGATTTTCAAGTCTTCCCATCATCATATTTTCAAATTTCTCGGCAAAGAACATACTAGTTTCCTCTAACTTCGCACTTACACGGGTAGTTACAGGTGCACTTACTGTCTTAGCCACATAATTTAGCGGTCTATTCATTTGCTTCGCTGCAGATGCATAAGATTGCTGGTTAACTTTTTGTATGTCTGTTAGATTACCCGAAGTACCGGCAATAAATTCTGCTGTCGATATAGCAGTATCGTTAAATTTACTTAGTAAATAAATAGACACAAAAATCAGTAATATCCCGTCAAGTTGGACAAATTTCCCATTTATAAAATTACTAATTCTTTTTGCATCTTTAACTAAATCTAAAAATGGTAACTCAATATAGCGTTCATCTATACACTCATACGCAGCACAATGCTTACCGTTAGTAGTGCCGTCATCTTTTATATGATCTTCAGGAACTAATATCTTTGCTTTGTGGAAATTATTTATACCGCCTTTCATTGGTACGGGGAACCACCAATAAAATATCGAATTACCAAGACTTGGATCTATATCCTCAAGGAAACTACCGAATATTTCATTTATCGCACCTAAATTAGGAAAGTCATGTTTACATACCGCAAAACCAAGCGTTGAATATATTTCGGTTCTGATAATCATTGCAATAAAAGCGATACCGACAAATAAGATTAGAGGCTGTAGTGCATATGATATTAATTGCCTTAACCAATTCTCAAATAATGAACGAGTGATATTAAACAACATGAAGCAAATAAATATCGGTCCCATAGTGATAATCATACCGATAGTTATAAGAGCGGTTAGATAGATAATAGTAGCTTTAAATATAAGAAAAAAAATAAAATACAGAGCTATTAAATATAGAATGATATATATAAAGCCAAGCCAATCAACAAACAGTAAAGAAAATAATTTAGATAAAGTTTGAGGAGAAATAAGTAACCCAAGCAAGCTTTGAGAACCTGGCCCGCTAGCGGAAGCCTCATTAATTATTTGCAGTATTTGCTGAACTCCATCAACAAAAAATACAAATAAATAATCATGAAAAAATGTCCAGGCTTTATCCGTACTTAATAATATTGAAACTATACTAACTTTTAATATTCTAATTATAAGTTCGACATGAGTAAGGTTTATATTACCTATTAAAAAGGAAAAGCCCGTAAACATTATATATAGAGTTAAAATAGCCGAGACACTCATTCTATAACCAGAAGTATCAATTATTTGTTTATAAACTTTTCTTACAATTCCGGGATCTTGATCACTAGTACCAAATAATACTTTTTTTATCAAATCCGTTAAAAATTGTAATGGGTCAGGTCTAGTATCACTAACTCCGGACTTTATCACTAATCTATATTGCCCGCTATTATCATTATAAAATTTATCTATGATCTTAAAATAAAGAGGAGATTGAGCATATTTTGACTTATCCTCACCTTTATATTGATAATTTATACCGCCGGCTTGCAAGAATTGTCCTGTACTACTAATACTATAAAATGCATAATCGTTATTTGGAGGGGGTTCTCCTAAATGCTGAGTTATACCTTGCGGTTTACGCTGTGAATCCGGCGAAATATTAGGATCGGTATTTTTAGCGGCAATAAGAAAATAAAGCCCTACACCGTTTGTCATTATACATGGAGCATTATAAATAGCCGCATCATTTTGATTTGTAGGACTAGGTCTGCACATGTCATTATCTATAAAAAGACACGGTTGTAGCTTAACGCAAAAAGCAGCCAAAGTAGTTGTATTATTTTTTTGACCATACCATGGACACCATGCAGATAACTGACCTGAAGTATTTTTATCGCCAAGTATATAACTCCACGGTCTTATCATAACGGTTAAAGGATAACCATTTACTTTATAAGCACTATCACGCCATGGTGCTACCTGATCTCCTTCCTGTCTTGAAGTAATTTCTTCCGGATCATATCTAGAAGAGACATTAAATTTGATAAAACCGAAATCATCAGGGTCAATACAAGTATCGCCGGTACAACCGGAAAGCAACAATAGCGATATTAATAATGTAATAAAAATATTCATTTTAAGTTATTGTGTCATGCCGTGACTTGATCGCGGCATCTTTCAAGACGGTTATTTTTAATTTTTATAGATAGATACCGCGATCAAGTCGCGGTATGACAATTTATTTACTTTCTCTCTCCTTCCTCTTTCTTTCCGTCATTACGCTCAGCAAGGAATTTATTTGTATACTCACCGCCTCCTTCCGGTTTTCTAGCTTTATAATTTTGATCAATTATCTTGTCTTTGAAAACTCTAGCCGGAGCCATTGCAGCCTTTTTAATCGGTTTTGTTACCGAACCTATATCACGCATAACGGCTTCCACAGGATCAGAACGTGCTTGATAATTTCCTGATATTCGTGCCGGTGTAACATTTGTAAGCATTCCGACTACTACATTTACAAAAGTTACTAAACCATATGACATCAGGCAATATGAATAAAATAATAAAGCCGTAGTAAATAATACTAAGAAAGTATTAGCATTGTTCGTTAAAATATTCGAGCTACTAATTTCCGGAACATCCGGTACAAAGAAAGGTATTCCGGGTAAGAACGGCAGTGTAAAAGAGAAATTGATCGGAATACCGAGATTTGTTAAATCAAGCCCTATTTTTATCGGTATAAGAGTATCCCAACAGGCTCTAACTACTACTTTTAAAAGCTGTTCAGATAAAACCTGATCTATCAATAAAAAGAAAATCAATAATATTGTCGGCTGTACTACATAGCTAAGCAATATCGATATCCAGTTATCAAATAAACTCTTAGTTTTTTCAAATAACATTAATATTATGAAAAACGGTGCTAATGAAATCATAATAGTTACCCCTATAAATGCAATAACATAGCCTATTATCACTTCTAAAATAGCTCTAAAATAAGTGATAAGAGAATAAATGGTTATAATAGCGATCAATGCTAAACCATTATGTATTTGCAATAATTCAATAAATAGTAGTCCCCAAATCCTACCGTTAGTATATTTATCAAATATAGGATCAATAAAACCGAAAATATTAGATCTAGAGCTTGTAGCACCTACTACGTTAGTTACAAAGAAATCAATACCGTTAGTAAATACACTAAAGAAATATGTATTAAATAAATCCCAACTTTCTTCTCTAATTAAAAAAGCTACTATAGCTATTTTGCATATACGTGTTATTACTTCTATGGCAGTTAATTTTAATGCTCCCGCAACGAACATTAGTCCAAATATAGTAACATAAAGGGTTAATGCAGCTTTAGCTATATTCTGCACTGCAGAATTTTTAACTAACTTAATATAAAAGTTTTGACTAAAAGTTCTAAACTGATCGGTAATAGGTTTAATAGCACCGTTATATACTATATCAGAAAACCAAGTTGTACCGGTATAATTAACATAATTTATACTAACTACCCCTTGTATATTACTATTAGGCTTTACCACCCTTAACCATAAATATCCATCTTGCGGTGCATCAGTCGCAACGTTATAATCTACCGGCGTACCACGAACAGATGAATCAGGTAACGCACCATCCGGTGTTATTAAATATTCTAACTTTATATTTTGTTGATCACCTGGACTAATTGAATTTGTCCCGTTACCTATTTCAACAATCATCGCATAACGACCAAAATATAAAAAATTAGCTGACCAATCATTCTTATTTATATCATTTACAAACCTATTATAATCACCAGAATAATTTCGGCTCCAATCACTCATTAAAACTGAATTACTAAACATTCCAGTAGACGACCAATCACTAGTAAAATCCATAGTACCGCCGCTAGTCGCTTGATAATATATAAAACTACTTTGAGTACTGCCTGAATTTACAAAACGCTGATCTCGTCCCTTAATAACCTGCCCGCCTACTTTAATTATCATCCCTCTACCTTGATCGTAATAGCAAGCAGGGCTAGTATCTATACCAGCATTAGCAGGACAAGAATTAATTAAGCCCATAAAATTCTGTACCGCTCCCGTTATCATAGGCTTACCGACTATTACTCCGTTATCGGTATTTTTATATTTTGTAGCAGTGCCTGTGCCGCTACATACGCTTGTTCTTGAAGCATCTATCATATTACATACCTGCTCTGCAGATGAGTAAACTATTCTATTATCAAAGTTGCCAAGGTTACTTTGAGTATAAAGTGCAGAAGCAGCGAATACCGAACTATCAAGTTCCTGTGTTAAAATATTATCTACAGTATTAGGAAGTTTTGGAGTATTAGTGCTAAAAAAATTATCTTTACTAACTAAACTAATATTTACTACATCGCCAGCATTAACTTGAATTCTTGAATTACCGTTAGAATAGTTAAAATACTTAACATAATCAGACATTTTAGTAAATGAAAGTGCATCAAGGTCTTTATCAGGCGGTATAGCACCATTATTTTCCGTAACAAAACGAGGAAATCCTAAAACTTCAAATTGTAATTTAGTATAATTATAAGTTTTAATGAAAACTTGCGGCGTACTAAATCTTGGATCAATTCTATATAATACTAGATATTTTCTAGGTTCAGGAGTAATACCTGAAGTAGACCAATTTATTTTTAACAATTTACCTTTCTCAACAGCATTACCTGTTGACTGCCAAGTTCCAGCTGTAGATAAACTAATTCCTATATTACCCTCTTGAAAACTTGTAAATTTAGGCACTTCTAAACAACCGAATAAGCTTTTTAACCCACCAAAACCGGTTGACATCCATGAAAAAGCATCAATAGCTTTAGCTGGTGCGGTCATAAATAAAACTAATAAAACTAAACTCTTAAGAATTTTCATCATATTACATTATTTAGGTGTTTCAGGTTTAGGCGGTTCTTCATTTGTCTTCTCACCTCCTTCTTGCAGCGTATTTTTTCTGTTTTTCTCAGCCTGATCTAACGTTTTATTGCGTTGTTTTAATCGTGCTTCCGCTCTGCCGGTAATACCCCTTCTTGTCTCGGCATCCATTCCTACTTGACTCAAAATTTTCTGTTCTGCAGCACTATACATTGCTTCACCCATACCAGTAGCCGAAGGTCCGGCAGCACTAGTTAATTTTGCTACCATACGTCCTGAAAATTCGACGTAACCGTACATACCGTAAGCAATAATAACTAAAGCTACGATATTTTGCATATTCACTCCCATCATACCTGACATATAATCCATCCCCCAAGGGGCAAACCAATTAATACAGAAGATCGGTACATTCAGTAATGCAATAGGTAAAATAGTACCGATAAACGGAATTTTTATCGGTAAAGCACATTTCCAACAAACGCTATAACCTAAAACAAAATCTAGATAAATGGTAAATAGCTGTGTTAGTACTATAATACCCGCCATCATAACTACCGGTTCTATCATATAGCGGATCGTAAACCTCACCCAATTATCAAATAAATACCTAGTAAAATCAAATAATAAGAAACTAATAAATAAAGGGGCTATACCGATTAATATACAAGTTGCCATAAATGCCATAATATAAACGGCAATAGCTCTAAGTGCCGTAATAATTACTATACCAAGCGCAATAAAAGTAATTATAAAATATATAATACCGCTAAGCCCAAGAGAAAGAAGTGCAAGTAATTGAGCGATAAATGTTTGACTAAAAAATATTTTACTCATTACTGCATCTAAAAACATAAAAGGATTAGAAATAGTATTAGTAGAAGTAAACAAACTATACCCACTCATATTAGCAATAATTGCGTCTGAAAAACCGGTAATTGCATCAAAAAGATAGTTATTGAAAAACTCAAAAGTATTACCATTAATAAGTCCGCTAACTACTCCGATTTTTGCTATTCTAATTACTAGCTCTTTTTGGTTTATCTTAGCAAAGCCGAGCAAGAACATTGCTCCGTAAGTCATCACATACAGAATTAAAATCGCTTTAATATAGGTAAAAAAGTTAATACAGGACGAGCTATCACTAGCTTTATAACATACCATATTTTTAAAAATAGAAGTAGCAGCCCCTTGCACTTTAGTTTTAAATAACTGAAGTAACGGATTCATTACTTTAATAGTAAAACTTCCTACTTTTAAGGATGTTGAGAAATGTACTTTATAGTTACCATTACTATCTTTGTAATCATTAGAATCGTTTAGAATTCTCATCCATATATAACCGTCTCCATTTGCATTAACGTTAGCTTTACCGTCACTATCAACGTTAATTCCTTGAGGTGAATAAGGTTTACCGCTAGTATTCGGGTTTTCTGAACCGGATACTATTATGTATTGCACTCGTCCCCGATCATCAAAAGTATCGTTAAAACTATTACCGTTCTCTCTATAGCATTTAGTCTGTTTAATATTTAGAACATATCCGCCCGTATTCTTACTAGCATCTTGTGAGGTAGGAGACCAAAGTCTATATTGTAAATAACTTTTTTCAATATTACTGTTAAAAGGTATATTATATATAACTTTATATATATATTTACCGTCTTTATCTTTATATTCAGGCGGTTGATCTGAATCTGCAACAAACTTAGCAAATTCTAGATTAGAAGGCAAAGCTTGACTTACAGAACCCGCATCATTCATTTGATATATTAACCCAGTTGGTCCTTTGCCTCCCTTACCGTCCGCCGTATACCAAAATCTCCGATTCTTTTGAAAATCTCCATCGTTACATATTCCTGAAATACAATTTACACCTCCAATATAATCTTTATCTTTAGGACTACGATTATCGACACTATCAGGACATTGACCATTCGGTGAAATATTAGCATTATTGGAACATTGAAGATTTGAATAATCAATAAATAAATTACCCGAATTATCTGACCAACTAAAGGTAAAACTACCATCATCTTTATAAGATTCTGGCATTGTGCCATAGTGATTTATCCAAACAGGTAAGGAGTCACATATAAAACCAGCGCAACAATGAGAAATTAGATTAGCGCTATCACATACCCACTGAGCAACATCTTCTTGATTAATACATACAATACAATGACATTCTTCCCGATGCCTATTACCTTGCCAATAATTTTGTTTCAATTCACAAGCATTAACATATTGACCGGAATAAATAGAATATTTTCCACAAATTGGCTCATAAGAAGTTTTGCCTTGTGAACAATCTTTCGTAACCGCAGTACCTTTAAAGGCATCATTAACTGTCGCTTCCGTACCGGCAAAATTAGGAGATACGGAAACTAAAACCCTATCATTGGCGTATAATTCGGCAATATTACGCCACTCACTATTTTTTGCATCCATTATTAGAGAGACAGGCGGAGTATTTGCATTGTTAATACGAGGGATCAGAATCATTTTACCGTTATCGTCTAAATTAGATCCAGGTCCAGTACGTTGGAGATTATCTTTTGGTATATAAGCTAAACACAAACTAATCTGACCGACCACTTGTAAATTCACCGGTTGGCTATTTTCTACTAGCACCTGAGTATTTAACCATTCACCGTAACGAGTAGGATCAGGAATAAGCTGAGTTGTACCGTCGGGCAGTATCTTAGAAGTGTTTACATAATTAGCATTAGCATTAAGGGTTATAGTACTGGTTATTGAATCCGTACCGACTTTACCGTTTGCGTCATATCTCATGTAGCAGCCGTTACCGACTTTTACTGCTCCTATCATACCAAGTGCTGCAAAAATAAAGCAAACTAACGTTGCTACTATAGCGAGTACTCCTAAAACTTTTAACAAGTTACTCTGCATATTCTATCATTTACCTCCACTTGTCGATAAAGCATCTTTGGCATTATCACTACTCCCCCCGGCTGAGCCAAGTGTATCATCACTTTGCTCCCCACCTTTACGTCCACTTCCTCCACTCGGCTTATCTCCTACCGGTGGCTTGCCTTGCGAAACCATAGAAGCATCCTTAAGGAAAGCGGCTCCTTTCTTTACTAAATCAACGATTTTAGTTGGACTTGCCGTTACTGCGTCCATATTAGGACCGTTAGTTAAATCAGCGGCAAACCGCCCTATAGATTTAGAGAAATAATAAAAAATAACCGAAAATACTAATACGCACAAAAGTTCCGCTAAAATAGATACAATATCTCTAACAATTGATTTTATTGGGAAAAGTATCAATAAATGCTCTTCCCAACCTTCACCTGCATAATATTGTAACATTTTATATCCAAAACTTTCCTGACATTTGTCTGCAGCACCAATAGGGAGCCTTAACTCAAAAGTACTAAATCTAATATCTCCTTTTTCATAATCATATCTAAGGAATTCACAATTTTTAAATATTGCAGAATCATACATAGTTATTAATAAAGCTATAAAACCTGCTATTACTGCCGGCTGCAATGCACATGAGATACATACTTTTAACCACCCGTCAAAATGAGCTTTTGTACGAGTAAATAGAGCCATAGGAATGAATATAGGAGAAACATATGTCATAACGTAAATAGTAATCATGCAAACTAAATAATGCGTAATAAAATATAAAAGTATAGATAAAAATATTACAGAAAATACTAAACCTGCTGCAAGTATAATGACATTTCCAGCCATAAAGAATCCAAACATAACGGTAAAAAACCTCAGTGATCCTGCTTTACTTAAATCATTCGGACTATTTTTATCCGGAGTACCAAGGTTAGGTATCTTCTCATTATTACCACTGGGACCATTGCCGACCGAACTCCCTAAAACTCCATTCTTATCTATATTATAAAGTAAATCCAAACCAAGATAATAACCTATACGGCAATCAATAGCGTCCCATAAACCGTAAAATTTATAACCGTCCTTATACTTTGAATTATCAAACTGACATAATCCTCTAGAACCTGCTGCATTAAAGATCATCTGTGCAAAGTCCGGTGCTGCTCCCATCAAAAGAGGTAATCCGTATTTTAACATACCGTTTTCTCTTGTTGGCTGACCGCCGCTAAAATCTAAAGGTCCGAGACCGATGGAAAAATAAGCAACAAATAAGAATTTTATTATAAAAAGAGCTATTTTTTCAGTACTTGCATATTCTTTATTTAGAGCCATATTAAAGGCAAAAAACATAGTATAAAGAATTAGTGCTGCACCTATAGTTCTCTTTAAATAACCTTGAAACATAGAAAAAGCGGCAAGATTAGTTATTCTAGAATTTTGATCTTGAGAACTACAGCTATTTCCGACAAAAAATATTTTATTAAGCGTTTCGCTCAAACACTGAACTGCAAGACCGGAAAAATTAATTAACGATTGACTATAACTTGCTCCCGTATAACAGCTTTTTCCTATATTACAATTTTCATCATCAAGCGGAGTAGGAGGCAGAGTAGCACTTAAAGATTTACATGCTACCGGCATCGGTCCCCTTGATGTGGGCATAACTAAACATAAATTATTATCCCATTTTTTAACCGTTAACACGATATTCTGTAATACAGGATTTGCTCCAAGATCAGGATTATTATCAGTACTTAAATCACTAATCTTCTTAGAATCACCTTCATTTAAAGTATACATGGTACAAGGGCTACTACTACCTTCTATATTTTTAAAACAAAACGTTATACTAGACACAGCCGAGTCACAATTACCTCTCGGATCTTTCATATCAATATTACGAATTATATAGCCATATGCCGTATCTGTTTCTAAATATTTGTCTAAAGTAGTCGGTAAACTAGAACATGATTCCCCAAAGCCGGCAAAGCTAGCTAAGCTTATAGACGCTATACAAACTATAATAAATATCTTTAAGGTTTTAAGGATTTTCATTAGAACTATTATCTTTTTTTCTGTTACTACGCCGTTTTTTACTAACTCATCCCATGCCTTTTCAGCATTTGCACGTCGTTCTGATATTTCTTCACCTTGCTGGTCTCTTATTCTTCCTCCTCCACTTGCTACTAATTCGTTCCACGCTTCCTCTAATTCTGCACGTTTATCCCGAATCTCTGCATTTTCCCGTATCTGCTTTACTCCTGTCAGATTATCATGTTCCTTCAAGTTAAAACTATAATCAATGACTCCTGGACCCTTACTTGCATTATCAACTTTTTCTTATGAAGACTTAGTATTATTGATCTCTTTTTTACTTTCTTGATTATTATCTCTTATGATTTTTCCGGCACTTGTAGCTTCAATATTACTTTGTGGTGCAGGTATAGAAATAGAAGTGCTAATGCTAGCAGGCGGTGAAACAACTTCCGGAGAAGCAGGAGGAGTAACAACATCCGATCTTGCTTCACTACTTACAGTTTTTGGGCTAGAAGTTGCTACAGAAGACGAAGTTGTCGGCGTTACCGTAGGAGGTGCCGACGCACCTCCGCTTGCAGCAACATTATCGCTTACTCCGCCGCCTGAACCATCTGCTAAATCACTTACACCTCCTCCTTTACTTGCGGTTAAGTCACCGACACCTCCTCCCCTACTTGCTACCTGATCGAGACCCTTGGTTGCAGCACCCATAGTAGCAAGTGCTGCCATAGCTGCCTTAAATATTGCTTGCGGCTTTATAGCAACATTATTAAGAGCTACTCCTTCCGTCATATCTGCAGCAAATTCAGCCAGCTGATTACTAAAATTATACATCAAATACAATGTAAAACATGCCGTAACTAACGCAAGTAAAATATTTTTAATTTTCTCAAAAAGCACTTTTGGGGACATAAAAAACATCCCTGGACCTAAAATCACTCCTGATAAAAATTGAAATTTGGCAAGAAATTTATCGGTAGGGGTATCGCCCGGTTTACTATCGACAATTTCACTTACACTATCTTTTGCAAAATTAAATGCCGTGGTAATAGGGTTATTTAACATGTAACCTAAACTATTTTGACAACTTTCCACATCCTCATCAGTAGGATATTGTGACTTATCATTCCAATCATTATTAATATAAAATATCAAAACATCACGACTTGAAGTACCGCCCTGTGCAAGATTTTCTATACTATTGTGAATTAACTTGCTCTTATATTGACATTTACCGTAGAAACCATAATCATATACCGAAAACATCGTGATCATAAAAGTAACTACCACCATAGGCTGTAGCAAGAACGAGATCATTAGTTTAACCCAGCTATCAAAATAATTTCGTGTATACGTGAATAAAAACATGGGTACAAAAAGAGGAGCTAAAATACCGAGTATTACTATAGATATCATACACATAATCGTTGCATTAACCATAAAGGCAGCAACCGAAATCACAAGTAACGGATAAGAAAGAGCAAGTGACACTAACATCATATTACCGGAGATTATCGCCGGAATTAGCAAATAAATATATGGCGGAGCGCTAAAACTAAAGAAATCAAAATTTAAAAAATCATGGCTTCGATAAGCATTTTCGACAAGTAACGTAGATAATATATCAAGCCCTAAATAATGAGCTACCCTACAATCTAATGCATCCCATAATGCAATATAGGAAACACTGCCATCATAGGAAACACCAGGACCGTTAAATTTACATAAATTAGACGGAGCAGCATTCATAACCCAACTTGCTAAACCGTTTATACCGTCAAGTAAGAAAGGAAACGCCCACTGAATCATACCGTCTAGCCGGTCATACGGAGAGCCACTACCAGGGGTTATATTAATTCCTATTGAAAAATAAGTTACGAATATCATTTTCAATATAAAATTTATATACTCACTTTTTGGCGGTACTTCACCTGCAAGTAACAGTTTAAAACCAAAAAACATAACATATAAAGTTAAGAAAGCCGTAACTATTTTATACATTCCTACTTGGAACTGAAATAATGCACTATCTTGCCTTGAAGCCAAATTAATCACTTGACTTACATTATCAAAACTACAAACATCTTTACTAATTAGTAACCTAGCAATCATTTGCCTTATACATTCTATAAGAGGAGAGGTCATGACTACTGCAGTTTTTGAAGCATTATAAGCTTTTTGATAACATCCTCCACCCGCACTACTGCATGAAACTAAGGCTAAAGGATCGGTATTTGGATCCTCAATAAAATCCTTATCTCCTACATCCATAAAACTATTATACATGGATTTCGGAAACGGCTCTTTCATATATTTACAGCCGACGGGAACATCTCCTGTAAACCCCTCTGTTGAGACACATATTCTATCTTTATCTTGAATAACTTTCCAATATATTACAGGGAAGCCTACATCAAAGGCAAAACCGTCATCACCGGGCTTACCGCTATATGGAACATAATAATCCTTTTTATTATTTTTCCATGCTTCTTTTATATCGTCCCAAGGATCACTCCCTGTTAATACGGCTTTAGCAATAGCAAGTGCCGATTTTGCTACGGCCTCTGCTCGAGCTACAATTAATTTAGCATTACTACATAAAGCAAAACGTAATTCCGGCTTTTTAGGATCAATTCTGTTTTCACGAGTACATTGACCTCCAGGGAAATACCCAAAATCATCATGCTCATTCTTACCAAATAAATCGTTATCGTTTATTTTAAGCTTTAAAAACGTATTCATGTATAAAACGGGAGAAACAAGATTCATTACCGCAAAAGTAAAGAACGGGGCAACAATACATGTATGAGAGAATTCACTACGCAATAAATCACCGACTCCCTGAGTTTCACAAGTTAAGCCGCTTAAAACATCTACAATGCTATCAAGAGTATCTTTGGCATGAGTTGTAGTGACTAGCCCTAAATTTAGGGTAAAGCTTATTACTAATGTTATAAGTATACTACGAGGAAATAATTTCATAACTAGTTACTTGCCTCGTGTATCATAATACTGTCATACCATGGCTTGACCATGGTATCCATACTAATACTGTTCTTGATTGTTTTTATAGATACTGTGGTCAAGCCATGGTATGACAGTCCTTTTTGACTCACTTCCAATCTATAATGTTTTAACTGCTTCATAAAATATGGGTAACCACTTATCCGGATCATTGCCGTATTTCTCTCTAATTTGATCGAGCAATATTACAGTCTCAACTCTGCCAGATAAAACACTAATTATATTATTCATACCGTCTAAATTCACTTTGGCAACTATGGCATCTATTCCTTGTTTTATTAAAAAATAACGTGTAGTAGGGTCGGTAGTTTTAATTAAAATATATTCTCGCTGACTTAACATAAATGCACTACGATAAATATCCGTAGCTTTCAAATTAGGTAAAAAAATCTGCGTGGCTGTTTGTTGAATCAACGTATCGCTAATTCTACTTTTTGCAGCATCTTCAACACTCTGCGTAGCAAATATAACAAAAGTATTTAATTTTCTCAAAACTTTTAACCAATCTTTGATCTTAGGTGCAAATACCGGATTATCGATTAAAGCCCATGCTTCGTCAAGCACTATCATAGTTTTCTGCCCATCCAAAGAGATATTAATACGATGAAAAATATATAACAATACCGGCGCAAGACTTATAGGATCTTTAAGTAATTCAGTCATATCAAAACCGAATACCCTTGCTTTTTGTAAATCAATATCATCTATTTCATTGTCAAATATCTTAGCGTGTGAACCTTTACCGACCCACATTGCAATCCTACTTGCCAAACTATTTGGTGTATCAATACCAAGGAATGCTATAACATTACTAAGCCTTCTGTCTTTTCTTTCTAATCTAAAATTACCGCTTACCGCTTGAGATAAGATTTTATTATC
>JAPYLE010000063.1 GCA_027293795.1 Rickettsia endosymbiont of Ixodes persulcatus | reverse complement strand
GCTCGTCTACTAGAAATTTAGAAGCTTTGGAATCAATAACCATTAAATTACCGGAAGGAAGAAAAATAAGGGCGTCGGGTCTTAGCTTCCCGCTATCTGTCGTAGTTAAGCCATATTGCATAATGAAATCTAAATTAGGACGTAATCCCGAAGACTTTAGGATATTCTCAAGCGTAATCTCGGCAAGTAATCCCGCACCTATAGGAGAAAGCAGAGACTGTTTTATCAAATCAACCGTATCCTTGGACTGCTCTATATCTTTATTTAATGCTCCTACCATAGTAATTAATCGCTCAAACTCACTATTAAATTTTCCGGAAGCAGTAGCAATATTTTTCTCGGCTAGCTCTCTTGCTGCCATATTTTCCATTTTATGTATCTCTATTAATTGCTTGGACAAATCTTTCCCAAGATCAAATAAGGCAGCTTTTGCTGATGAAAACGACTCTTCTCTTATTTTTTCCGAATCCTTAATAGTCTGCTCTTGATATTCTACTTTACACTTTAATTGCTCAATTTTCTGTAAATATCCTATTTTTTCTTGGTTCAATAATTGGTTGTTATTGCTAATTTCTAGATTCTGCCCTGATAAGAATTGTAGCTGCGTCCGTAAGGTTTTAGTTTTTATATAAAACCAAATTATCAAAGCTAATAAAATAAATGCTGTAGTTATGATAACCGGTAACAAGTAAGGCATATGTTTTATGTGACCATTTACTTATAATATTTTTTTATAAACTATAGAGTTATTATAATGGATAGGTTATATAAAAAGCAAGTTGAAGAATATCTAACAAATTACGGTAAGCTTGTATTTATAAGCGGAGCAAGACAAGTAGGAAAAACTACAATATCAAAACAAGTAATTAAGCCTAACCCCAATTCAATTTACCTAAATTGGGATTATCTAGAAGATAGAAATAAAATCTTAAACAAGCATATAGAACTTTTTGAAAATCTACTGTCTACTATATCTGATAAGAAACCATGCTTAATACTGGATGAAATTTATAAATATAAAGATTGGAAAAATCTTGTAAAAGGATTTTATGATAAATTCGGAGAAAAGATTGAATTTATTATAACCGGCAGTGCTAAATTAAATATATATAAAAAAGGTGTTGATAGTCTAATGGGACGCTACATAAATTTAACTGTGCATCCGTTATCAGTATCTGAAATAGCTAAAAATTTTGATAATAACATTGATTATATAAAAATCCTAAAAATATCACTACCGATGAATTTGAAGCTCTAATAAATTTTGGAGGATTTGCTGAAGCATATTTAAAGTAACTACAACATTTCATAGAATATGGAGTAATCAAAGATTTGAGCAATTATTTAGGGAAAATATAAGAAATACTGAAGATATAAATAATATTTATGCGTTAGAATTACTTGCTACCATTATAAACGAGCAAGCAGGCTCATTAATAAGCTATACAAATCTTGCTAACAAAGTTAGAGTTTCAGATTAAACAATAAGAAGATGGCTCTCTTTGCTAGACAAACATTATTATTGTTTTGCAATCAAACCGTGGTCTAAAAATGTTGTAAGGAGCTTAATAAAAGAACCTAAATATTATCTTTGAGACTGGTCACAAATAAAAGATATAGGAGCAAAATTTGAAAATCTTGTAGCTTCTCACCTTTTAAAAGCCGTATATTTTTGGAATGCAACAGGGCTTGGTGATTTTGGTTTACACTATCTTCATGATAAACAAAAACGTGAAGTTGATTTAGTAATAACTAAGGATAACAAACCTTGAATTTTGGTGGAAGCAAAAGTAAGTGATTCAGTAGTTTCTCCGAGTTTAAAATATTTTCATGAATTACTTAAACCTGAGTTTAGTTTTCAAGTAATTCAAAATAAACAAGCTATTTCCAATTCTTGCTTTGATAAACCGGGCTAGTTACCGGCTATTACTTTTTTATCTCAACTTATTTAATGCGAATTTTTGTAAAAATGGGAATCCAGTCAAACGTATAAAAAACTTGTTTTTTATACGTTTATTTTATCAATAATATATAATTTTTGTATCAATATTAAGGTTATTTTTTCTAGATTCTCGCCGTTGCTAGAATGACATCGGATCCATGCAACAACGCTGCTAGAAGTAGAAATGACATTATCAATATCCGTACAATAGTAAGCTTTGTTTACACATGCAAATTATATGACCATTCCATTGTAAATGTCGAAATAGTTATAACCAACTCGACATTTAATTATAAGCTGTATCCTCGCACATACCACTAAATGTGGCTGAATTGACTATATTCACTTTATCTTCTAGCGGCCCGAGCGGCTGAGCCGGTTTTAACAATTCCGGTGTGAGTATAAATTTGGTTTTTTTCTCGATATTCGATAAGAAAGGCAAATATAAGCTATGGGAATGTTCTATCACTGCATACTTATCCCATTCCGGATATTGCCTATTTAGGTTCCCTATAGGATCAGCTGGACCATAAACCTCTATACTGCCGAATTTATATTTTTTTAATGGGTATAATTCATTATCATAAAATGAACTCTTTGGATACTTATTTCGAGCGGCTAAATTAGTGTATATAAACTTATCTCTCTCCTTATGAGAAATAAAAATATCTAAACACTCTGCTTTACATATATTATAAGCTCTCTTGTAGGAAACAGTATAACCGAGCTGCTCAAATTGCGGTAATATTTGTTGCAGATGTATTTCGTCTTCATGCATAATACTGATATCTAAATCATCATCAAAAGGAATTATGCCTTTATGTCTTACTGCACCAAGTAGAGTTCCGCCTTCTATCCAATAATTAATATTATTCTTACCAAGTAGCTCATGAGTGTCTTTCATTAGCTGATAAAGAGCAGTAGCTTTTTTCTCGCTAATTCTGTATTTTTTTACTTGTTCATCACTTAACAGTACATATCGCCAATCATGCTCTAATATATAAGCATAAAAAAATATACCAGCAAAAATAATAAGAATTAAGCCTAAAATATTTTTAAAGGATAATATCGATTTTAATTTTATCACCTTGAATCTCAAATTTTATTTCTTCTGCTGATGTGACGTTTTTTAAATCTTCTGCTAATTCTTCAGATAATACTATGCCACTAATTTTAAGCAATTTTATCGGAGCTTTTATAGATAAATTCTTCTCGGCTTTGAATTTCCTGACGATATCTAGGATTTCAAGCAGACCTTCTGCTTGTTTTGTATCTATATTGTAATGTAAATTATCATAGTTAGTGAAGGTACCTTTTATATGGATAGATTCTTTATCATTGTATAATATTTGGTATAATTCTTCGGTAATATGCGGCATGAACGGTGCAAATAGTTTCAGTAACGTTTGCATCACATGATATAAAGTTAATATGCTACTATATTGTCCTCTTAGGTTTTTATTTTCTTCATCATAAGCTCGTGCTTTACTAATCTCTAAATAATTATCACAAAATACCGCCCAAAAGAATTTTTCCGTCAGATGCATAGCATTTGCATATTCGTAGTTTTGTAACTCATTTGTTGCTGCATTAACTAGCTCTACTAACTTATTAATCATCCATTTATCAAACTCGTTAGTGATTTTTTCTTTAACCTCTAAAAGCTTTGCTTTTTTATCTTCATCTTTTAATTTATCAAAATGAATAGAAACGAATTTAGCAGCATTCCATAGCTTATTAACTAGTCGTTTTCCGTTTTTCATAACGTCTTCCGAGTGGGCGGTATCGGCACCTAGCCTTGAATTTGCCGACCAATAACGTATTACGTCAGAACCGTACTGCTCTAGCAGCTTTTCAGGAGCTAAAACATTGCCCTTAGATTTTGACATTTTACTTCGATCTTCAGCTAAACACCAACCGCTTACCATGATATTTTTCCACGGCAAAGTATTTTGATGTAGATGTGCTTTTAGGATAGTATAGAATGCCCAAGTCCTGATAATTTCGTGTGCTTGAGGTCTTAAATCCATCGGAAATAATTTATCGTGCCTATTTTTATTAACAGCGAAATCATCAGAGATACCATGAGTTGAAAGTTGCGGCGAAACGGAGCTTGTTGCCCAAGTATCCATGACGTCTAGATCAGGTTCAACTTCATCTCTACCATAACCAATAGGTAAATCTCTTAAGGGATCAACTGGTAGCTGCGAAATATCGGCATATAAAATCTTACCTTCTTCTCCTACTCTTTTAGAGTACCAAACAGGAAACGGTACACCGAAATGACGCTGCCTACTTATACACCAATCCCAGCTAATGGCATTAATCCAATTTTCTAAACGAATCTTCATATTTTTAGGATGCCAATTTAGCTCATTTGCTCTTTGAAATAATGCTTCTTTATGTAATATCGTTTTAACGAACCATTGCGGCACGGTTAAAATTTCAAGCGGTGAACCTGACTTTTCAGCACATTTGACGGTATGAGTTATTTCTTCTTGTTTAATAAGTAAATTCTGCTCTTGTAAAATATCTATTATTTTTTCTTGAGCTTCTTTAATTTTCAATCCGTCTATACCGATATCATTAGGGAAGTCTATCGTACCTTTTTTGGTGATAATAGTTTTTAAAGGCAGATTATGCGTTTTCCACCAAGTAATATCCGTTTGATCACCAAACGTGCAGCACATAACTAAACCTGTACCTTTATCTTGTTGTACTAAAGGATCAGCAAGCAGTGGAACTTTATCTTTAAAAAGCGGAGTTATAACAAATTTGTCTGCTAGATGCTTATAACGTCCATCATCAGGGTGATGAAATACGGCTACGCAAGCCGGTAATAACTCAGGTCTTGTAGTTGCTATAGTAAGCGGGGCTCCTTGCTCAGTTTTAAAAGTGATATAATTCATGAACGAGGTTTTTTCAGTGTCCTCAATATCGGCTTGAGCAAGAGCAGTACCATCTACCGGATCCCATAATATAGGCTGATCATTGCGGTATACTTCACCTCTCATAACTAAATCAAGAAAAGACATTTGGGATATTTTTCGAGATAACGGACTGATGGTTTGGTACTCTAAACTCCAATCAACCGATAAGGCTATTTGGTTAAATAGACTTCTAAATTTTTCTTCTTCACTTGCTACTACCTCTTCGCAAATTTTTATAAATTCGTCTCTCCCCATATTATAAGCTTTGATCTGCTTCTGCTTTTCAACAAGTCTCTCGGTCGGTAGTCCGTTATCGTCAAAACCCATAGGATAAAAGATATTTTTGCCGATCATACGCTGAAATCGTACAATAAAATCAGTTTGCGTGTAGCTGTAAACATGACCGATATGTAGTTGTCCTGAAACAGTCGGAGGCGGCGTGTCAACTATATAAGTTTCTTCTTTTGAAATATTTGGATCATAATCATAAATTTGTTTTTCTTGCCAAATTCTCTGCCATTTTTTTTCATTTTCTGTAAAATTATAATTTTTCGGAAATTCTTTCATAGATTTTGTAGTTGATTCAATTATAAAGGTTATACGTGATTATGACAATATACGCATCGCTTTTTTCGTTATTATGATAACAGAAACGTTACTTTTCTTTTGGAAGATATGGAGATTTAGAATTTGTGCAAGAGGTGCTTGCACAATTATTGCGGTTTTTTAAACTTATACAATTTAAAAAATCACTTTTTTACAAATGATACTCCTCGCAGCAGAGCTGCGAGGTATCTAAAAAAGTTTTAGTTGCTTCTGATGAAAAGCTTTATATGATGGTCGATCCGCCCCTTGATTCTTTACATAGTTGCGTAATTTTTTCTCATCTC